>DASQAX010000155.1:0-14301 GCA_035635535.1 Vicinamibacterales bacterium
GAGCATCTTCAGCTTGCGGAAGGTCGCCATCGCGTCGTCCGCGAGTGTCGGGAATTTCGGATTGCCGACGACCTTCACGCCGCCGTTCGGGGCGCCGCAGCCGAAGATGGCGACCGAATAATTCCGTCCGCTGTCCGGCACCGTTGTCGTCCACACCGTGCAGCCCGGCGTGTGGCCCGGCGCCCAGACCGCGCGCAGCGTCGTGCCGCCGAGCGCCACCGTGTCGCCGTCCTTCAGCACCCGGTCGACCTTCACCGGCGTCCACCCTTCGTCGCCGAGCGGCGAGAGATCCTTGCCGGCCTCGAGCGCGTCAGCATCCTGCTTGATCGCCATGACGCGCGCGCCCGTCAGCTTCTTCATCGCAGCGTGGCCGCCGATGTGGTCGAAGTGCGCGTGGCTCGAGAGCATGATCTTGATGTCGCGCATCTTGAAGCCAAGCTTCTCGACGTTCGCCGTGATGACCGGCGTCATCTCGGTCGTGCCGGTGTCGACGAGGATGTGCCCCTGCGGCGTCGTGATCAGGTACGACGCGATGTTCTTCGCGCCGACATAGTAGATGTTGCCGACGAGGCGGAATGCTTCTTCAGGCTGGCTGTACGGTCCATGGAACTGGGCGCGCTGTTCTGCGGTGAGCGAAGAGGACTGGCCGGACAGGGTCACGACCCCCGCGAAGAGCAATACCGCGGCATACCGCCATGTGCGCATAAGAACCTCCAACGGTCTGGCGGATTGTAATCCGTCGCGTCGCATTCCGTTACTGCGCAGCAAGCTGCCAGCCGTCGTGAAGGTGGACCGGAACATGGAACCGGGTACGCCGGCCGCCCGCCTCGATGAAGGTCATCGCCTGCAGGACCTGCAGCGAGAATTCCCGAAACAGCCTGCGCCGCGCGAGGCCACCGGTCACTCGATCGAAAAAATGGCCGACGTCAATGCCCCGATGCACCAGGTGCTCGTCGAGACGCTGTTGAGGGATGCCGAATCCATCGGCGACCTCCGGTGGCAGTACATGGCGGCACATGGCATCGACGAGCCCCTTGAAGGGAGGGACCATGTGCGCCTTCATCATGTCCCGCAACGCGGTCGTCATCACACGTCCCTCGGGCGATGGATCCATCTGCCGCCGGAAGATGTGTTCGCAGAGCGCGTTGGCGTCCGCCACCGTGACCGGGATCAGGTCGTCGACGATGCCGAGGAGCGGTGCGACGGCGTTCCATGCCTCCAGGTATGACTGTTCCTGTTCCGGCGTCAGGTCGATCAGCAGTGTCTTGAGTCCACGCAGAATGGCCACCGTAAAGGTCCCGAGCGTGCCGGCGAGATCCTCCTGATTGATCGGCACGCCGTACTCATCGGGCCAGGGACGGGTCCGATCGTGAAGGAGCTGATATCGAATGGCAGCGTGCATGAGCCGCACCTTCTGAGCCGTCCGACGCCCGCGCCCGCTGGCATCGAGGCCACCAGGCGTCATCACGTCGATCACCATCTGCGCCGTCTGTGCGACCCGACGCAGCGTGTGGCCGGCGAGATAGCCGCTGCGATAGAGCACCTGCACGGCCTTTCGGGCCGAGTAGGCAAACGGAAGCGAGGCGCACGCAAGCAGCATCGTGATCTCAGGGCCGTACGCCGCAAACAGCTCCTGCCCGGCTCTCACGGCGTCGGGATCCGGGATCTCCACGTCGTCAGTCGACGCGAAATAATCGCGAATGACCGGAGGAAGATCCGCGTGCGGCACATCGTCGTTCCGCACCAGCAGATCCATCAGCCTTTGAAGAGCGTGTATGTCCTGTCCGGAGAAGAGGGTCCGAACCGCGCGATCGGCCGGCTCGTCGCCATGCAGGCGCATGCTGTCGAGGAACGCATCGGTCCACTGTGCGGGCACTGGGGACCTCCAAAAAACGACGTACGCGTGGCTGCTACGCGTCGAGACGCGTGGAGGCGTAGGTCTGAGCGACGTGGATTTCGTCGAGGATTTCCTGCTCGGTCAGGACGCGCGGCGACGACTTCGCGCGGCGGAAGACGCGATCGATGACGTCCTCGTCGGGCGTGAACCCGTGCTGCTCGAGCCAGAAGACGACGTTGGACTTGCCCGACAGCGGACCGACCTCGATCTGCTGGGCGCGACCGACCATCTGCGCCGGCACGCCTGAATAGACCGAGTCCATCAACTCCGGATCGTTCTTCCGGAAGGCCTTCACGACGGCCGCCGCATGAACGCCCGTGGCGGTGCGGAACGCATCGCGGCCGAACACCGGGTAGTTGTCCGGAATCGGCTCGCCCGTCGCCTCGGAGACCGCGCGCACCAGCTCGTCGAGCTTCGTCAGGTCGCGACGAATCCATCCCATGAGCACGAGGTTGACGAGCAGCATGTCCATCGGCGTGTTGCCGACGCGCTCGCCGATGCCCAGGATGGTCCCGTGGATGCGGGAGGCGCCGGCCTCGAGCGCCGCCAGGCTGTTGATCGTACCCATGTCGCGGTCACGGTGCCCGTGCCAGTCGATGCCGACGCCGCCGCCCACCTCGTCGACGACCTGCTTCGCGAACGCGACCACCGCCCGCGCGCCCGCGGGCGTCGCGTGGCCCACCGTATCGGCGATGCAGATGCGCGATGCGCCGGCGCGAATCGCGGTGGTGAAGAGCCGCCGGAGCGTCTCGGGATCCGAACGCGTCGTGTCTTCGGTGACGTACATGACCTCGAGGCCGTGGTTCACGCCGAACGCCACGGCTTCTTCCGTGCATCGCTGCAGGTAGTCGACGGTCCAGTCCTCGGCGTAGCGCCGAATGGGACTCGACCCGATGAAGCAGCAGCATTCGATCGGCAGCCCGACGCGCTGGGAGACCTCGACGATCGGCTGCACGTCGCCGACGACGGTCCGCGCGGCGCAGTTGGCCTTGATTTTCAGCTTCGACTCGACAATCTCGCGGGCCAGGCGCTCGACGTCGCGCACCACGTGGGGCCCGGCGCCCGGCAGGCCGATGTCCGCGGTGTCGACGCCGAGTTCGTCGAGCAGCCGCAGGATGCGGAGCTTCTGATCGATCGACGGCGCGCGCACGGACGGCGACTGCAGGCCGTCGCGGAGCGTCTCGTCGTCCAGCATCACGATGGGTGGCGGCTCCACCGGCGTGTCGCGGTTCCAGTCGTAGATGAGCGCCTTGTTCATGGCTTCTGGCGCCTGGCCACCACGCCGGCGACGCTCGCGCCGGCGACGAGCACGGCGCCGCCCCACATGAGTCCCTGCTGGACCGAACGCTCGACGGCCGGCCGCATGATTTCATCGATCGTCACGGCCCGGCCGCGACCCGCGATCGCATCGCGCTGGAGCGCGACATATCGCCGCGCTCCGGCCGCGGTGACGCGGTCCTGCACGATCGCAAACACGACAAATGCCACGAGCGCGGTGGTGATGAGGACCAGGCGCGGGCGAACGACCATCTGAATTCGATTATACGGTCCCGCTGCGGCGGCGGCCGGTTTGCTACTGATGGAGAAGATCGGCGGGTCCGCGTTCGCCTGGCGCCAGGGCTCCGCGGAACCCACCAACGTACGGTAGGGCGGAACCCGCCATGGAGGAGATCAGCCCATGAATATCCGCGAAGTCATGACACCGAACCCGCAATGCGTATCGCCCGGCGACAGCATCCAGAACGCCGCGCGTATCATGCGCGACTGCGACACGGGCGCGGTCCCGGTCGTCGATAACGGCCGGCCTGTCGGCATCATCACGGATCGCGACATCGTCGTCCGCGCCGTGGCCGACGGCAGCCAACTCAACCGCCCGGTCCGCGAGATCGTCAGCGGCGACATCATCTGCGTCACGCCCGAGATGTCGACGCGCGAAGCCGCCGACCTGATGAGCGAGCACCAGGTGCGCCGTCTCCCCGTCATCGAGAACGAGCGGCTCGTCGGCATCGTCTCGCTCGGCGACCTCGCCGTGAAGGAAGCCAGGGACAAGCGCATCGGCGACACGCTGGAGCACATCTCCGAAGGCGTCAAGGAGCGCGGGTAGCCGGGAAGACGTTCGAACGGCGACATTAGAAGTACGTTCCAAGCGCCCAGGCGACGAGCAGGGCGAGCACGATCAGCACGATGATGACGACGGGGAGGCGCGAACGGCGGGGCCGCGCAAAGAGCGGCCCTTCCGACGGCGGCTTGATGCGGGGCTCCGTCGTCGCGTTCCCGCACTTGTAACAAATCAGCGCCTTGTCGGCGATCTCGGTCCCACAGTGTTTGCAGATCATGGGGGCTTCGGTCTGGCTTTAGGGTACCTTAAGCCCTGAGCCCGAAGCCTTAAGCCCTCCATGATCCCCCTTCGCGACATCATTCCTTCGCGCACGACGCCGGTTGTCACGATCGCGCTGATCGCGGTCAACGTGCTCGTCTTCCTGTACGAGCTCGCGCTCGGCCGCGGCGTCGACGCGTTCACGCTGTACTGGGGGCTGGTGCCGGCCGCCTTCTCCTGGGTGACGGTCCTGACGTCGATGTTCCTGCACGGCGGCTTCCTGCACGTCGCGGGCAACATGCTGTACCTCTGGATCTTCGGCGACAACGTCGAAGACCGCATGGGTCACGGGCGCTTCCTCGTGTTCTACCTGCTGTGCGGCGTGGCGGCGGCGCTCGCACAGACCATCACGGCCCCGGATTCACTCGTTCCCATGGTGGGTGCCAGCGGTGCGATTGCCGGCGTGATGGGAGCGTACTTCGTCCTCTACCCCAAGTCGCGCATCGTGACGCTCGTCCCGCTGTTCTTCTTCTTCCAGATCATCGAGGTGCCCGCGATCCTGTTTCTCGGCATCTGGTTCCTGATGCAGTTCGTGAGCGGCCTCGGATCGATCGTCACCGTCGCGGCGCGATCGACGGGCGGCATTGCCTTCTGGGCGCACGTCGCGGGATTCGTCGCGGGGATCAGCGGCGTCGTGGTGTTTCGCCGGCCGGAACGGCAGCGCGTCGAATGGTGGCACGACCGGTAGCTATAGCTCAGCGAAGTCGGATGCCGACGGCAAACAGCCGGTAGTCGTCCTGTTTTCCAAACTGGCCGTTTGGATTGACTCCGTAGTACGCCTTCACGATCACGTCAGGCGTGTTCCTGTGGCCGAAATCGCGCAGACCGATGACCAGCGACGGTGAGAACTGGCTGCTTTCCGTGCGCGCCCACTGCTTCGAAAAATTGAAAATCGTGCGGAGGCGCGCGTCGAACGCCACATACGCGTGCACGCCGCGCGTGGCCGCGGGCATGAACTGAAAGCCATATGCCGGCTCGTAGTTGCGCGTCGACGGCAGAATGCCGGCGTGTCCGTGAATGCCGGGACTGTAAAACCCCGGGTGTCCCCACGAGTCCAGCGTCCACAGCGTGCTCAGACGATGGGTGAGCGTGCCGAACCGGTATTCCCGATCCCAGTTCACCCCGAATTCCATCGACTGGTAGTTGACGTCGATGCGGCGGAAGCGGTCGCCATACATGTCCATGGCATTGATGACCGCTTCGTCGCTCATGTGATCGCTCTCGTGCTCCACTTCGACTTTGAACGCGAGCTGATCTCGATCCGTGACGCCGTAGACGACCTTGCCCGCGAACGCGACGTGATAGCCGTTGTTGACAATCGGCTGCTGATCCTCCGTGAAGTCGAGCACGAAATGCGAGTCGATCGGGAGCCACAGGCCGACGCCCCAGCAACCCTTCTTGACGCGATCGGAGTGATCGCCTTTGGCCACGGCGAAAATCGGAAGCTCTTTCCCCAGCGTGATGTCCCACACTTTGTGTGTGCCCGGACGCGTCATGAATTCGGAAGGATCGCTCAGTCCGAAACCAAGCAACTGCATCTGTGATTCGCGCGGGCTGGCAGGGAGCGGCTGAAACCAGGGCCGATCTTCGAATCCCACGATCGTGACCGGCTCCCCGTCACATGGAGCAGGCGAAGGCGCGGCCGTTTGTGCCGCGGCTGCAGCGGGCAGACACACGACCGCCAGACACACGACCGCCGCCAGAACCAACGATGCGAATGCTTTCACTTTCCTCCTATGGCGCGCGCCGTGCGACGCCGCAGCACGAGTCGGACCAACCGGCTCGTTGCAAAGCGCGGAGAAAAGTGCGGAAGATCAGTTCGGCGTCATCGCACGGATGTTTCGCTACGGCGACAGCGCTGTGGCGTACACACCACAGCGGACGATGACCTCGCCGTTTTTCGGCAGACCGACGGAGGTTAACCTCCGCCGACGATCTTCAGTAGCAGATCCTGGGCCGGCTCGAACGACGGCGCGACCTCGAGCGCCGCGAGCGTCTCGCGCTTCGCATCGGCGCTCTGTCCCCCCAGGAGGTACGCCTGCGCCAGGTCGTAATGCGCCAGCGCGACGTCGGCCGGCTTGGCGCCGAGCGCCGCGCGGAACGCGCGAACCGCCGCCGGCGCATCCTTCCGCTGCAGCGCGGCACGTCCAACCAGCGTCTGCGCGTGGGAGTCGAACGGATCCACATCGACCACGCGGAGGTACGCCGCAGCTGTACGGGTCGGGTCGCCCATCGGCTCGAGCAACTGCGCGCGCTGGCGGGCCGCATCGACGTCGTTGCCGTCCACCTTCAGGAACGCGTCGAGCGCCTGGATGGCGCGCGGCACGTTCTTCTGCTCGATCGCAATCTCCGCGATCGCGACGTGCGGATTCTGCTTGCCCTGAAGGGCTGGCAGCAGCTGCGCGGCCTGCTCGAGCGCGCGAATCGCTCCGGCGGTGTCCCCCGCCTTGCGGCGCGCGTCGGCGAGCCGCATGTTGACGACGAAGCTGTCGGGATTCGCCTGCGCGATCGCCGCGAGCTGGTCGGCGCCGGCGTTCTGCGGGATGTCGACCTTCTTCAGCGCCTTCCGCAACGGACCGAAGTCGCGATCGAACGCGGCGTCGAGGCCGGTCTGCACCTGGTCGATGCCGACGCCGTAGGTCTCCTTGAGCGCGGCTTCCGTGTCGATGCCGCGGCCGAACGAGCGCACGAAGGCGTGCAGCTTCGCCTCGCCGTAGGTCTTCACGAGGTAATCGACGACCTGCGATGCCTGGTAGTACGACAGCACGATCAGCTCGGGATCCTGGAAGCCCTCGTTGAGATTCCTCAGCTTCAGCGGCTTGCCCTGCTCGAGCGCCTGCGCGAACGGCACCGTCGTCTCGCGGCCCCAGTCGGGGCGCGCCTGCGCCTCCTGCCACACCGAGATGCCTTCGGTGAGCCACCGCGGCACGCGGTTGTTGGACATCTGCAGCGTGATGACGTGCGTCAGCTCGTGCCACAGCGTTTCCTGCCAGCTGAACTCGCCGGGCGCCCGCGCCTTGGGCGAATCGAACACGACCACCTGTCCGAAGCAGACGCCGAGCGCGCCAATCATCCCCGGCAGCCCCATCGTGCGGACGGCAAAATCGTCGTGCTTGGGGAACATCTCGACGATGATCGGCCCCGTCGGCTTGAAGTCCCACTGCTTCGAGAGCTTCTCGAGCGACTCCTTCGCGAACGGCACGACGTGCTCGCGCATCACCGGCGCCTCGTCGGCGCTCATGCGGACGACGACGTCGCCGTCGCGGATGGTGACGAACTTGTCGAGCGAGTCCATCATCGACAGCAGGTTGAAGGTGACGACGTCGTACGGGTCGCCCTTGAACGCGCGCTCCAGCGCGACGCGCGCGCCCGGCTCGTCGCCGGTGCGCAGCAGCTGCAGGCCGAGCGCCGCCGATGCGCCCGCGTTCTCGGGCTCGGTCGCCACGGCGCGCTGCGCGAAGTCCGCGGCCTCGATGTAGTGGTAGTTGTGCGACGCCACCTCCGCGGCCAGGCGATAGACCTCGCCGTAGCGCGGGTTGATCTTCAGGATGTCGGCGATCTTCGCGTCGAAGTCGGCCTTCCGGTCCTCGAGAAAGGCGATCGCCGCGTCGATCGATCGCGCTTCGAGGCTGTTCGGGTTGACCGCGAGCGCCTTCCGCAGCGATTCCTTCGCGTCGTCCCGTTTGCCCTCGTCGAGCGCGACCTGCGCGATCAGCACGTGCGCCGGCACGTAGCTCGGGTTCATGCCGAGGGCTTCCTCGATGATCTGGCGCGCCGCGGGTGGATTGGTGTCCGCCATCAGGCTCGCCATGTCGATCTTCGCCTGCACGTTGTCGGGATCGGCCATCAGCGCCGCCTGGAACGACTTGGCGGCGTCGGAGCGGTTGTACTTCTCGAGGAACAGCTCGCCCCACCCGATGTTGGCCGCGACGTTGTCGGCCGCCAACGAGTTGGCCTGGCGGAAGTCGGCGTTGGCCTGCTGGAACTGTCCGAGCACGCGCTCGGCCTCGCCGACACGGACGAAATCGGCCGCCGTGGTCTGCGGGCTCGCATTGATCAGCCGCTCGAGCGTCCGCGTCCCCTCGGCGCGCTTGCCGAGATAGAGCTGCAGCCGCCCGAGCTCGAGCGCCGCGTCGCTGCCGGGCGCGGCTGCCGCCGGCGCGGTCAGCAGCCGTTCGGCCTCGGCGTAGCGGCCGTGATCGATGTCGATGCGCGCGCGCAGCGCGACCGCGCGCGGGTCGGTCGAGGTGCCAAGGAGCCTGGCGGCCTCGTCGTAATGACCGAGGTTGAGCGCCTTGCGGACAGCGTCGAGGCCCTGGTCGCCCGCGCCTGGGCGCACCTGCGCGCCGACCAGCGCGACGATCGCGATGAACAGGACGCAGGAGATCAGAAGCTTCTTCACGCGCTAAGTATAACGGGATCCCAGCGCCTTCTCTTCGACGGCGATCCGCTTCCGCACGAGCAGGGCGAAGACGATCAGCGAAATCACGCCGGTTGTCCGGGCGCCGACCATCATCGCGAAGCCGCCTATTTCACAGAACACCGCCGCATAGTTGGGATGGCGCAGGTAGGCGTACGGCCCCGTCGAGATGAGCGGCACGTCCGGCAACACCAGTACCCTGTAGCTCCATCGCCGGCCGAGCGCGGTGATCGCCCACAGCTTCAGGATCTTCCCCGCGACGAAGAGGGCGAAGCCGGCGATGAGCAGCACATCGGGCGACGGCCCGACGAGCGCGCCTTCCGCAGTCATCAGTACGAAGATGCCGGGATAGACGAGGGCGAGCGCGCGGTAGGGGTCGCCGTGCGGCTCGGTCGCGCCGCGCTGCCGGAGGAGGCGTTCGTTGGCGCGCGACCGCTTCAGCTCCGCGAGCATCATCACGATGACCGCGGTGAGCGACACGAGCGCGATGGTGACCTCAGGACGCATGCCGGGCGAGCTTCACGTCGCCGGCGAGGCGAACGAGCATGCGAACGGGCGCCGGCCACCCTCGCGCGAGCGTCGATGCGACGGCGACACCGTGCGGTGAGCCGACGAGCGCGCGAAGGCCGCGATTCATCCGCCACTTCGCGCCGAATTCCTTCGCCCGGACCGCCTGGAGGCTCGTGCAGGCGGCAACGCCGGTGGTCAGCTCCTGGAGCGCGGCCTCCGCGGCCAGCTCGCCGCCCCGCAGCGCGAACCGCATCCCGTCGCCCGTCATCGGATCGATGAAGCCCGCCGCGTCGCCGGCGAGCAGCAGGCCCGGATAGCCGACCGACTTGCAGTCGACCGCCAGCGGGCCGAGCGAGGTGACGTCGGACACCTGCCGCGCGCGCGCGAACCGTTCGCGCAGGACCGGGTCCTCGCGGACCGCGTGCTCGACGATCTCCTCGGTATTGACGCGCTGCGCGCGGAACGTGTTCCGCAGTTCGCGCACGACGCAGACGTTCACGACGTCGCCGGGCAGCGGCGCGATGCCGATGTAGCCGTCGGGGCGGATGTGCATCTCGCCGTGCGTCGAGAGGCCGTCCACGTCGATGAAATACGCGCCGAACGCCCACCGGCGTGGCGATGAGGCGTAGTGCGTCAGCCCCATCCCGAAGGCGATCTTCGAATGGCGGCCGTCGGCGGCAATCACGACCCGCGCGTGGACGTCCCGGTCGTCGCCGCTGGCCGCGACGCGGACGCCGATGATGCGCGAGGTGTCGGTGGTGATGAGCGGGGCGCGGACGATGACGCCGGGCTCGAATGTTGCCCCCGCCGCGGTGGCCGCCTCAACGAGCAGGATGTCGAGCTCGCGGCGGGTCAACGCGGCGCCGCGGACGCCGTCGGGATAGCTCGCCGCGATGCGCGCGCCGTTCGGGCCGCTGATGTCCATCCCCGTGACGGCCATCGCGCGCTGACGCACCGGGGCGGCGATGCCGAGCCGATCCAGAATCGACAACGTTCCCGGGTTCAGGGTGTCGCCGCACAGCTTGTCGCGCGGAAAGCGCGCGCGGTCGACGAGCCGCACGGCAACGCCGGCGCGCGCCAGCACGAGCGCTGCGATGCTGCCCGCCGGCCCCGCGCCGACGACGAGCACGTCGGGCGTCATGCGGCAGGCCGGCTGCAGCCGGCCTCTAGGAACCGTACGCCGCGGCCGGCTTCAGCCGGCCCGTCCAAGGACCAACGCACTGTTTTTTGACCCAAAGCCGAGGCAGTTGCAGAGCGCGGCGTCGATCTCGGCGCGTCGTGGCGTGTTCGGAATGAAGTCCATGTCGCAATCGGGATCCTGCGCGTCCAGGTTGATGGTCGGCGGCAGGATGCCGTGACGCATCGCCAGCGCCGTGGCGGCGACGCCGGCGGCGCCGCTCGCCCCCTGCGGATGGCCGATCATCGACTTGGTGGACGAACCGGGCACCCGATCGGCGTGCGCGCCGAAGACGCGGCGCACGCACTTCGACTCGATCGTGTCGTTCAGCTGCGTCGAGGTGCCGTGATAGTTGACGTAGCCGATTTCTTCCGGCCGGCGGTGCGCGCGGCCGAGCGCCATCTCGATGCAGCGGATGATTTCGGCCCCGTCCGGATCCATCTGGACGCGGTGGTAGGCGTCGCACGTCGATCCGTAGCCCTCGATGCGCGCGTACGGGCGGACGCCGCGCGCCAGCGCGTGGTCCTCCCGCTCGACGACGAACATCCACGCGCCCTCGCCGAGGACGAACCCGTCGCGCCCGCGGTCGAACGGCCGGGACGCCGTATCGGGACGGTCGTTGTAATGCGTGGAGACGGCGCGCATCCGCGAGAAGCCGAAGATCATGCCGGGCAGCACGCAGCCATCGGTCCCACCCGTCAGCAGCGCTTCGTACTCTCCCGCGCGAATCAGCGACGCGGCGTAGCCGATGGCGTCGGTGGAGCTGGTGCACCCGCACGACAGCACGTGGCTGATGCCGTGCAGGCCGAGCGAGATCGAAATCTCGCTCGAGACCATGCCGCAGATGCCGACGGCAATCGCGTACGGGGTCACGTGCTTGCCGCCGGCGGTGAAGAAGTCTTCGTACTGCTTCTCGCCGACGTCGATGCCGCCGCCGCCGCTGCCGATCAGCACGCCGGCGTCCGGCTCGCCCGCGCGAAGGCCGGCGTCGCGCCACGCTTCTCGCGCCGCGATCACGCCGAACAGCGCGGCTCGCGAGTAGCGCTTTGGGTCCGCGCGGCCCTCCGACTCGTTGTCGCCCTCGAGCGCCGCCGCGGCCTCCACCGAGACCGGCGGCACCGACGCGGCGACGCGACAGGGATAGGCGGAGGCGTCGAACTGCGTGATGGCGCGCGTGCCGCTCACGCCGCGGCTGACGTTGCGCCAGAAGCAGTCGCGCCCGGCGCCGAACGGCGACACGACGCCGAGTCCGCTGATGACGACGCGCGGCAGGCCATTGGACTGCATGTGGTCACTATAATACCGGCCGTGCACTCGACCGGCGCGGTGCCGACGCCGCTGGCCCGACCCATCGCGCTCGGCGGTCTCGTCTTCTTCGTCGACGCGCTGCTCTATTTCGCGTACAGGTACGTCGTCGTCTTCGGAGGCGAGGCGCCCGGACCGATCAACGCGCGCGCGATCGCGATCGACGTCGCGCTGTTCAGCATCTTCGCGCTCCATCACAGCCTCTTCGCGCGCGACACGTTTCGTAACCGTATTACGCGGATGGTGGGCGCGCTCGAACGATCCACGTACGTGTGGATCGCCAGCGCGCTGTTCATCGCGACCTGCGCGTGGTGGCAGCCGGTTGCGGGGGTGGTCTGGCGAATTGATCAGCCGGTCGCTCGATGGGGCATCGAGGCGGCTCAGCTGGCGGGCGTGTGGATTGTCTTGCGAAGCGCGTTCGCCATCGATCTGCTGGAGCTCGCCGGCGTGCAGCAGGTGTGGCGCGTCCAGAAGGACGCGCCTTACAGAGTAGGGCGGGTCCTTTCGGACCCGAACGTAGGGCGGGTCCTTTCGGACCCGCCGCCGGAGTTCAAGACCGCCGGCCCGTACGGATGGGTCCGCCACCCCATCTATTCCGGCTGGTTCCTGATGGTATTCGCCGTCCCACTGATGACGACCACGCGGTTCGTCTTCGCGGCGACGAGCAGCCTCTACCTCCTCGTCGCGATTCCATTCGAGGAACGATCGCTGCGCCGCTCGTCGAGCGGCGCGTACGACCGTTACATGCGCCAGGTCCGGTGGAAGCTCCTGCCACGCGTCTTCTGACATGAGCCCGCGCGCCGCGGCATGGCTCCTGACCGCGCTGTTCGCCGTCGCGGTCTCCGCGAGCGTCTTCCGCATCCCCATCCAGGTCTCCGACAGCGCGGAAATCCTCGAGGCCGTCGAGGCCACGCCGTCCGTGACCGCCGCGTTCGTGCAGGGACTCCAGGCGTCGCGCACGATGCTCCGGCCGATGCGGCAGACGGTGACGAAGATGCTGCTCGAGGTGGCGCACGCGATCGGCGATCGCTACAACCTGGTCTTCCGCGGGTTCCACGCGGCCGCGGCGGCCCTGCTCATCGTGCTCTTCACGTACGTCGCGCGTCCGCGCGACTGGAGCGGCGTGGCGGCACTCTGTTTCGCGATGCTCGTCCTGACCGGGCTCCACACGTTCGGCGGCATGATGCGCGAGGCCTATCCCGTCAACCACTTTCTCCTGATCGCCATCTACGGCCTGGCCGCGTTCGCGCTCGCCGAATCGCGCGGCGGCATCCTTGTCGACGCCGCCGCCTGCGCCATCTTCGTCGTGGCGTCGCTGACGCTCGAGTCGGGGCTCGTCGTCCTGGCGATTGCGATCGCCGCCCATGTCTCGGGCGCGCGCGGCATCTCGCGCAACGCGCTCGTCGCGATGGCGGCCCTCGCCGCCGGCTACGTCGTGCTGCGCGTCGCCGGCCTGCACATGGTCGGCAACACGGTCGGCGAGCGTCAGACGGGGTTCGGCACCGAGATGCTCACGACGAGCGAGCTCCGCGTGCGGTTCGGCGGCACGCCGTGGCTGCTCTACGCGTACACGATCGTCTGCTCGATGCTGACCGTGCCGTTCTCGCAGCCGGTGGCCGGCCAGTGGACGGCGGTCGCGCCATGGGATCCGCTGGCGCCGCCGCTCTTTTTTCTGAACGACATCGGCACCTCACTCGCCGCCACCGCCGTCATCGCGTGGTACATGGCGAGGCGGCGACCCCCTGACGGCAGGCGCCGCTGGCTCGACCCGGCGCCGCTGGCCATGCTCGCAACGCTCGCCGGCAGCGCGGTGCTCTCGTACGCGTATGCGAAGAGCGAAATCATGAGCGCGGCGGGGGTGTTCTACGCGCTCGTGACGTATCTGGCCGTCCGCGAGCTTGCGGAGGTGCTGATCACGAAAACACGCCCCTCGATGCGCGCCACCGTGGTGCTGGCGGTGCTCTTCGTGAGCACGGCGTGGGGCTGGCGCGCGATGGGGCTGCAGTACCGGCTGCAGCGCGGCGCCTTCGAGGCGCGCAGCGAGTGGGTGCTGCGCATGCCGCCGTACAGCAATCCACCCATCCCTTCGTCTGCCGCGCGGCTGACGCCGCGGCTCCTCGATGAAGCGCTCCACCGGGGGCGGACGAACCCGTATCTGCTCTGGCCGCCGTACGCACGGCTGTGGGGAGAGAACTAGGTGGTTCGTGGTTCGTGGTTCGCGGATGGTGAATTGTGATTGAGCTGACCGCGCGACGTTTTCGCGTCCTCGTGACCGCGGCGGTTGCCCTGCCGGGCATCGTCGTGGCGCTGTTGACGGGGCTGTCTGGCGTTTCGGCGTTTCTGGCGGATCGACCGCTGATCCTGGCGCCCGTTCCGCGCACGGCGGCCGAGGCCGCGGGCAACCGCGACGTGGCGGACGTGGTCGTCATGTCGGAAGCGACCGACATGGACCAGCCGGCGCTAGCGCGGATTCCGCTGCGGCTGCACGAGCCCGCGATGCTGACGCCGCTCGAGGCGGCGGTCGTCAGCGAGCGCGCCTACATGATTCGCCTGGTCCGCGACCGCGGGGCGCGGCTCGATGCGCAGCGGCTCCGGACGCTGCGCTGCATCGCGCA
>DASQAX010000156.1:0-7919 GCA_035635535.1 Vicinamibacterales bacterium
GGTGCCGACGCAGGTGGACTACGAGGATTACCGGGATGTAGCCGGCGTCAAGTTTCCGTACAAGTGGACCGTCACCTGGCTGGACGGCCGCGACGTGTTCGACTTCGCGGACGTGAAGTTCAACGTCCCGATCGACCCGGCGAAGTTCGGCGAGCCGGTCTTGACGCTCCCGCCGGCGACGCGCGCGGCGCGGTAGGAGGGCCGGTCATTTCGGAACGGCGTCCTTGTACTTCTGGCTGTCCTGATCGAAGCGGCAGTCCCACTCGAAGATCTCGGCGTTCCTGTCGACGATCCGGTACAGCGGCATCGCGATCTTCCACGGCCGCGTGAAGACGTTCGGATCCTCGATCGTCGCCTCGTACTGGATGTGATCGCGGTCGATCGGAGCGTAGCGCTCGACCACGTGCAGCAGCTCGGTGTGGAAGTTGCCCGCGTGATCGAACCAGCTCCGTTCGTCGAGCTTCCGGACATCGACGACCAGCGTGTCGCCTTCCCACCTGCCGCGCGAGTCGCCCATCCAGAAGTCGGGCCAGCCTTCCAGCCAGTCGCGCGATCGCCCCGTGAGATCGATCGTCCGGACCGCTCGCGCGAAGGCGTACCGGACGCCGACCATCTTCGGGTTCTGGATGATCTCGAACGGGTACGGCATGTAGGTCGCCCTCGGGACGCCGGGCAACAGGCACTTCGCAAACGCGGGATCCTCGGTGTCACGCTGCGCGAAGTTCTTTTTCTTCTGTTCCAGGGCATCCGGCTTGTACGGGATCTCGTTGCCCTCCACGACGCCTTTGCCTGGCGGCACGCCGAGATAACCGGCGAGGCCGGCGCCGTGATCCTGGAGATCCCACGCCGCGGTGGTGATCGCCTGCCAGACGCCGCTCAAATCGGGCTTTCCGTCGGCGGCGCGCGGCATCGGGTTGCCCGGAGCCGCCGGCCGTGCCTGGGCGGCCGCCGGTCGGGGCGCGGGCGCCGGCGCCTGGCCGGCGGCCCATGTCGTCAAGGTGGCCGCCACGGCAATCCCCGCCGCGGTAACGAACGTGCGCCTGCCTGATGGTCTCATCGTGACCCCTAGAAACCGAAGATGTTCTGCATCGAATAGCTGCCCTCGTGGCAGCTGAACTCCGGCGTCAGCTCCTGGTCCTCGTCGTTCGGATAGAGGTACCCGGCCACCTTGACCGGACGCGTGAACGTCTTCGGGTCCTCGTACGTCATCACGAAGGTGATCAGCTTGTCGGACACCACGGTGAAGCGTTCGGTGAGGTGCAGCTGCCGGCTGTACGGCGCGAAGGTGTTGCCGACGCCGTAGTAGGCGCGCCCATCGAGGTTCGCGGTGTCGACGACCAGGTCGGTGCCTTCCCAGTGGCCTGTCGAATGACCGCCGAAGAACACCATGTCGGGACTCGGATGCGGGCGGCCGTCGGTATAGATGATGCGGCTCTGGTGGTTCTGCTCGAAGAGCAGCGCCACTTCGCCCGGGCGCTCGAAGACGTGCACGCCGCCGCCCGCCCAGGGTTGCGGGGGAGCGCACCGCACGCTCAGCTCGAGGTACGAGAGCGACTTCGCCGGGCAGCACATGTTCTTCGCGTAGTCCATCCGCCTGGCGCGCGCTTCAGCCGTGTACGGAAGCTTTCGATCCGCGGGATCGACGATCCCTTGAGGCGGCCGCGGGTTCGGCACGTATTTCGGCTGGCGTGCCTCGATCTTCCCTCCGTTCGGACCAGCGGTCACGAGCCCCTGCCCGAACCCCTGGGGTTCCGACAACACGCCGAACGCCTTCAGCTCGCTGTCAGGCGCACCGGCCTCGTTCATCCCCCCGCCGACCCTTACCCAGGTCCCGCGGATGTCGGGCGTGCCGTCGGGCAGCCGCTTGATCGTTCCGGTTCGCTGCGAAACGTTCTGGACCGCCGGCTGCGCGCCGGACGCGCCGCCCCGGCCCTGGCGGCCTTGCGCCTGCAGCGGCAGCGACAGCACCACACTGACCGCTGCGGCCGTCGCCGCACCGATGACAACCTGCTTTCTCACTTCACACCCCTCCCGCCTGCATCCGGCGGTGATCGCGCCTACTTGCCTTCGGCGTCCTTCAACGATGACGCGGCAAACAGGTCGCGCCCGTCGGGCAGCCTGACCTGGAACGCGTTGCCGACCGAGCCGCCCGAGCGTGCCAGGAAGCCGCTGATGGTCACCTGCGTGCCGGCCTTGATGTCGTTCTTCGACCAGCCCGCGCGCAGCAGTGCGTTCGGCGCGCCCATCTCGAAGCGCCAGGGAACGACCTTGCCGTCGGCGCCCTTGGCGTCGATGAAGATCCACGCGTGCGGATTGGTCCATTCCAGCTTGGTGATCTCTCCGGCGACCTTCACCGGCTTGGACTGATCGAATTCCGCGGAGAACGCGTGATGGGCGAAGGTCGTCGACCCCGCCGCCAGTGCCATCGCGACCAGTGCTGCCATGCCGAACGCCTTGCGTACCATTGCTGCTCCTTTGTTGGTTCGTGGCCAGTGGTGTCGAGCCAACCGCTGACCAATCACCGCGTCGTCGTCGTTGCCGCGGCCGTCAGCCTGATGGGCTGCACCATGGCGCCATTGCCTGCCGTATCCCATGCCGCAAACCGGATCCACTTCTTGCCCGCAGCATCGAACGGAATGGTAAACCGTTTCCGGCCAAACGCCCCTGCGTCGGCCGTCTTGATGACCTGCCGATCGATCCTGACACCATCGCCCCAGACGACCTCGACGAACTCGAGCGGGAAGGTCCACTCGACGTCGGCGACGATCGTCCGCTTCGCGCCGGCGCCCTGGACCGAATACGAGGGAATGAGCACCTCGCCCGATGTCCAGAAGTAGTCACCGCGCTTCATCGCCTCGATAATCGGCGAGTAATCGCCTGGCGCCGGCAGCGCATCGAGCTTCACGTAATTCACCGGGCTGTTCGCATACACATCGTCGCCCGGGCCCTGCTGATAGGTCTCGGTGATCGCCTGGATGTACTTGAGCGGCGTCTCGAGATTGGCTACCCAGTTGTTCATCTCGTCCCACAGGGTCTGGCATCGGTACTCACAGAGCCGCTGCTCCGAGCCGTCGAGCCCCATGCCCCAGCGGACGCCAATGCCCCGGTAGCGATCGTCGAGGAACCATGGTGTGTCCTTGATGGCGTCCGGGTAGCCGGTGGAACCCTTCGAGCGCGGATGCGGCATGAAGACGAGCAGGTTTTCCGCCTTGACCATCTCGAGCATGTCGAGCGGGCTGCCAATGTTGTAGACCTTGCCGTACTTCGGATGCGCCTCGACGAGCGGCTGGCCCTGCGCGCGCCGCTGCAGCCAGAACACCGGCTTCGAGACGAGGAGGTCGTTGTGCCCGCCCATGCCGCCCGCGGCGCCTTCCTCGTTCGGCATGATGAGGAAGTCCGTGTCGGAATGACGCCTGGCGAACTCGTAGTAGTCGGCAAGCGTCGCCAGGCGGTCGGTCTGGCCTCCGCCGAAGCCGAGGCCGCCACCGTCGATGGGCGCGAAGATATTGATCCCGGCTGCCTTGACGACGTCGAGGTCTGGGAGGCGGACGTCGAGATCGCCGCCATGCATCGCACGCAGCCTGCCGACGAGCGCGCTGTGGAAGTGCGTCGCCATGACCTGGTAGCCCGCGACCGCCTTGAACCTGTCGTCGCGCGTGAAGGCGAGCGCGCCCCTGGCCGCCTCGGTCCCCGCGCCGGCGCTCACGTACAGGTACACGGGCATGTGCTGCTCGGTGCCCGGACGCGCGCTGCGCAGCGCGAAGTTCTGGCGCGTGTCCTCGTCGCCTCGCCCGGTCTCCGCCGGGTCCGCCTCGTGGTCGGGCTGGCGCACGCCGAACGCGAATGTCTGGCCGCCTGCCCCGAGCCCGGTCGAGGGGCCTGCCCCGAGCGAAGTCGAGGGGTCTTTCCGGTACCACACGTAACCGAGGTTGTAGGACGTCTCGCGCGACCAGAAGAAGTTGTGCGGCGGCGGGAACGCCGCGATCGATGCGTCGGCGCTTTCCGCGACAACGATCCGGTTGCTCGCCTTCAGCGTCACCGGCCCGCTGTTCGGCGCGCCTCCGAAGCGATAGCCCTGCCAGGTGTTGGCCATGTCGCGCCAGACCACGCGCGACGTCGGCTGGATGGCAAGCCCCTTCAACCCGGCTTCGTACTTATAGGCGACCGAGGGCTTGTCGGTCTTCGCAATCACTTCCTGCGCGATCAGGTTCGATCCCTTGAAGACCGTGTACTGCAGGCGGCCATCGAACGGGCCGAGCGCCACACCCGGGAACGACACGGTCAACCGCGTACCGCTCGTCGACACGTCGCACGAGCGTGCCTGGTAGGTCGCCGACGCGCGTGTGATCTCTTCCGGCTTGCGGGGCAGTCCCGGCTGGCCGGCCACGCCGCCAGGCGGCGGGATCGCGTTGTCGCGCGTGTTTTCAACCTTGTCGGTGTTGAGCGGCGCATCCCAGAAGGCGTCCCACTTGTACTTCTCGACGATCGCCGGCGTGATGTCCACCTTCAGGCCGCGCAGCGGCTGCAACTGCTGCTCGGTGACGCGACGGACGCCGGCCGCGACGCGGAAGTCGGGTGTCATGTTGGCGCCGGCGATCTTCCACGCGCCACCTTTTGCGCGGACCGCGAGGTCGCGAATCGTCGGCGTGCCGTTGACGATCGAGAATCGGAGGCGCGCCTCCTGCCCCTGGTCGCCGTCCCAGGTGACGGTCAGCGTGTCGGTCGTGACGCTGGCTGCAATGCCCGGCGACGGCCTGAAGTCCGAGAGGTTGCACTGCAGCGCCTGCCCCGAGGCAGGCGCTGCGAGTGCGAGCGTCAGGATGGTTCCGAGGAGTCGCATGGGCCTTAGAAGTCGATCTGGGTCCCGATCTGGATGTACCGCGCCTGCAGGATCAGCGTCGGCCGCTGCCACCGGTTGGTCACGTTGCTCGAGCTCAGCCTCGTGTTGATCGTCTGCCAGTCGTTGGAGTTGAACAGGTTGTACATGTCGAGCGACAGGCGCACGCGGCGCTTGCCGGACGAGGCGAGGAGCTTGGCGACGCGCATGTCGAACTGCTTGGTATGCCCACCGAGCAGCGAGAACGGCTGCAGCAGTTCCACGGTCGCCGTGCCGTTGGCGCCGGCGGAGAGGTCGCGGCCGAGCGTCGGACGGATTTCCGCGTTGGTGGCCACGTAGTCCGCGGTGATCGAGGTGTACTGGCCGCCGCTCTGCGGCTGCGGCACGGCCTGGAACGTGCCGCTGACGCTGACGCCCCACGGCAGCGCATAGACGCCATACCCCTTCCACTGCTTGAGGAAGGGCGGCACGACCTCGCAGTTGCTCATGGGAGTCTGGGCGTTGGTCGCTGTCGGCGTCGACGGGCTCACGAGGGGCGTGGGCGTCAGATAGATGACGGGCGCATCGACGACGAAGCACTGACTGGTGGCCGTGCGGCCGATGCTGACGCCGCCGAAGAGCGTCAGCCCTTCGACGCGCCAGTTCATCGAGGCGTCGACGCCGTTGTACACCTCCGACTGGTCGCCGTAGTGCTTCGCGAGCCGCACGAGATTCTGCGACTGGCCGTTCTTGGCCGGCTTGATGTCGTAGAAGCCGCAGATCTGCTTTCCGGCGACTGGCAGCCGCGGGTCGTTGCCCGGCGCCGTGATGCAGAACGGGTCGTAATCGGACGGCTCGACGAGCTCGTTGTCGACAACCGTGAAGTTGCCGTACCACCGGCGGAAGTACCCGATGTCGATGGACGTGCCGCGTGTCAGCTGGCGCTGAATGCCGGCGCCGACGCTCCAGTTGTACGGACGCACGCCCCACCCTTCGAGCACTTCCTTGTCGAAGCGCGTCGCGGTGGGATTGACCTTGCCGAAATTGAGGTTCGACAGCGGGCCGCACTCCAGGTTCGTGCCGGGGTTGGTGAAGTCGCAATCGGGAACGTAGTTGCCGTTGAGATCGGTCCACGCGCGCGTCGCCTGGTTGACCGACGTGTTCACCGGGTTGACGTTCGACGCGAGGCTGCCGCCGCTGATGTAGCGTCCGACGGTGGCCTTCACCGCCGTCTTGCCGTCGCCGAACAGATCGTAGGAGACGCCGAGGCGCGGATTGACGTCCCTCCAGTTCGGCGCGTTCTTCACCGCCGCGAAGTTGCGCTCGGGCACGAACCTGCCCGCGGCCAGGTGTTGCTCGGGCACGGCGGCGTTGAGGTAGTCGAAGCGTACGCCGTAATTGATCGTCATCCGGTTCATCGCCCACGAGTCCTGCGCGAAGAGGCCGAGGTCCGACTTGACGTCGTTGTTCTGCTCGATGGGCGTGGCGAAGAGCGTGACGCGGCGCGGCACGCCGTTCAGGAAGTTGTAGTTCATGTCGCCGTTGACGGAGATGTTGTTGTAGGTCGGCCCGTTGCCGCGCACGCGCAGCATGAATCCCGTCTTGTAGCTGTGCGTGCCGGTGACGTAGGCCAGCGACGAGCGGAACGTCAGCGGATTGTCGAAGTTGTGTCCGTAGACGGTCGACGCGCGGTAAATCTGCCCCGTCGAGTCTTCGGTCACCGAGATGGTGCCGAAATCGACCGCCGGGTTGATCTGCCGCCGTTCGTCCCAGTCCTGGACGTAGCGCATGAACCCGGTGTCGAGCAGCAGCTTGCTGTTGACCGGCACGCGCCACGTGACGGTCGTAATCGCGTTCGGGTAGAACGGCGTGTAGGTGGTCGCCTCAGGCGACACCGTCGCCGCGACGCGGCGGAGCGGCGTGATCCGGCGATCCTTTTCGTAGCTGAAATTGATCTTGTTGCGCGCCGACGCCTGCCACGTGAGGCGCACCGCGTAGTTGCGGTGGACCTGCGTATCGGCGGCCTGGCGCGTCGTGTCCGGATTGAACGTCCACGCGAGCGGATCCTTCGAATAGAACGCGTCGGCCACGTACCTCTCGATCTGGTTGTTGCGGTACGCGCCGTAGAACCAGAGCTTGTCCCTGACAATCGGTCCGCCGCCGTTCGGGTTGAAGTCCCACGTGCGCTTCATGCCGTTCACCGCGGTGAGGCCTTGCGCGATGTACTTGTCCGACAGGTTGCTGCCCGACAGGTCCTTGTTCGCGAAGAGCCCGACGACCGACCAGTTCCACTGGTTGCCGCCCTCTTTCGGGATCGCGTTCATCCAGACGCCCGAGTACTGCGCCTCGGCGTCGCCGCCGTCGGTGCGCACGCTGACTTCCTGCACGCTGCCTTCGTTCATGTAGAAGGTGACGGCCTGGCCGCCGGTCGATCCGCGGCGATCGGACATGCCGTCGATCGCGCTGTTGGTCTCGGCAATGCGGCTGCCGTGGACCGAGAGGCTGCGCGACGCGGGGCCGTCGATGTTCTGGCCGCCGACCACGGCCGGGATCGTCTGGGCAAGGCTCTGGATCTGCCGGTTGTTCGGCAGGCTCTCGATGACCTCCTTGTCGTAGACGGCCGACTTGGTGGTGCTCTGGACGTCGACGAGCGGCGCTTCGCCCGACACGGTAATCGTCTCGTTCAGCTCGCCGACCTTCATGTCGGCGTTGACCGTCGCCACGAAGTCGGCGCGCAGGTCGAAGTCCTGCACCTTGACGGTATTGAAGCCGGGAAGCGTAAACGTGACGGTGTACGTGCCGGGCCGCAGATCGACGATGCGATAGAGACCGGAGGAGTCGGTGGTGACCGACCGCACGCGCTCGATGAGCACGGGGCTTGCTGCCTCGACGGTCACGCCGGGCAGCACCGCGCCCGTCGTGTCCTTGACCACGCCGGCCAGCGCGCTCTGCGACGTCTGGCCGTACACAAGTACCGGAAGGATCAGCGATGCCACCGTAGCCATGCACACGAACAACCGCCGCGCGTTCATAAGGCTCTCCTCGCTAGAATTTGAGGCGATGCTAGCACACCGGAGCGGCTATTTCGCCCGGCTCTTGATGC
>DASQAX010000157.1:0-14758 GCA_035635535.1 Vicinamibacterales bacterium
CGTCCGCGCTGCGCATGTGGCTCCAGGAAGCGCTCCAGATTCATCCGCGCCTGGCGTTCAGGTCGGCAGTGGAAGCGCAGCGGTCGTTCGCGGACATCAACAGCCGCCCGGGCAGCCGCCGCGCGGGCGCGATGGCGCTGCAGGTGCTGGTGCGCACGACGTGCGGTGAGCCGCTGGATCAGCTGCGCGTGGTGCTGAACCCGCCGATGCAGGCCCCTGCCGCCCAGGCGCCGCCACAAGCACCACCCCCGCAGGAGCGGTTGAGCGCGTTCGACTCGATTCTCCGGTCAGTACTCCCGAAACACTGAGAGCGGAGTCCCTCGCACTCCGGGGACTGTCGCCGGTTAGAAAGTTAGCCGCGCGGCGATCTGCATGACGCGGCCGTCGGCCTGCGCCGTCGCTCGTCCGAACAATGGGTTCGGCGCCAGCGACGATCCATTCAGCCAGAACAGCGTGTTGTCGGCCGCCCTCACGTTCGGTCGGTTCCTCAGGTTGAACGCTTCCCAGATCACGTGCAGTTGCTGTGAGCGGCCGAGCCGGAAGCGCCGTGCCACCCGCGGATCGAGCGATCCCTGGTACGGCAGGCGGTACTGGTTCCTCGTCGTATCCGGCGCGAGGTCGTTGAACGCGTTGCCGTCGCCGTTGATGTCACCGTTGACGAACGCGCTGTACGGCAGGCCCGTCTGCCACGTGTACACGACCCCGTACTCCCAGTTCTCGAGCAGCCGCTTCGACAGCCCCCGGCGATCGACCACGAGCAGCGACGTGTCGTACATCGCGGAGGCGGTGAGGCGCTGGTGCTGGTCGTTGTTGCCGGGCGCACGCGTATCCAGCATCTGCCCCTGGATGGCCAGCGACCGCCGGCCGTTCATGCCGCCGAACACCATCGCGATCGGCTCCTGCGGCGTGTCGTCCGACCGCGCGAAGGTGTACGCAACGGTGTAGAACAGCTGCTGCAGGATTCGGGCGCGCTGGTGAAAGGTGACGCCGTTGTAGAGTGACTGCCCCGTGCTCTGGAACGACACCACGCGGCCGGCCGCGGCGAAGGCGCCGCCGATGTTCACGTCGATCGCGCGGGGCAGCCCTTCGCCGCGCGCGAAGAGGTAGTCGATCCCCATCGAACCCACGCGGTACTTCTCCCACTCCCAGCCTGCGCTCGCCTGATGAACGCGCGGTGTCGCGAACGTCGAATTGATCACCACGTTGGGGAATCCCTGCGCGAACGCGGGGATGAGCGCGGGCGTCGAGCCGTAGAACAACCCGTACGCCGCGCGGAACACGTTCTTGCGCTCGCCGGGCGCATACGCAAGGCCGACGCGTGGCGCCCAGTTGTTCCGGTCGCGCGCGACGGCCCCGCCGAAGTCCTGCAGGTCGTACCTGACGCCGACGTCGATGGTGAGCGCACCGCTCGCGCGCCAGGCGTCCTGCACGAACGCCGCGTACTGCGTCACGTCGGCGTTGACGGTCGCGGTGGCGAGCGTCTGCGTCACCGCATCAGGAACCCCGGCCCCGAAGGCGCCGATGGTCTGGAAGACAGCGGTTGTCCTGCGGCCGAACCGCGTCACATTCCGGTCCCTCAGGATGTCTCCGCCCGCCTTCACCGAGTGGCCGCCGATGACCCACGAGAGTGAATCGCCAGCCTGGAGGCGTCTTGTCCCGAACGCGTGCGGGCCGTACAGGCTCGAGCCGGTTTGCGCCACCAGGCTGCCACCCTGCCAGACGACGACGGCAGGCGATGTCGACGGATTCTCCTGGTCGCGGACGGTCGCGTATTGCACGCGCGCCTCGTTGACCACCGCCGATCCGAGTGCGCTTCCGAGCGAAGCGCCCGCCGATCGCGTCCGCAGGGACGAGAGCGCGTCGCTCGAGATCGCCGGCTGAATGTCGGTGGTGTCGATCGGCTGGCCGTCGAACTGCTGACCGATGTAGCGAAGCGTCACGTGCTGGCGCGCGTACTCGTGATCGGTCCGCGCCAGCACCAGGTCCTGATGCTGATCGCGCGCGGCCCTGGGCAACGCCGCCTCCAGGCGTGCGAGCGCGCCGGCACCGGCCGGGGAGAACAACCCGAGATTCGGCGACGCGGACGTTCCGCCGGTCTGCTGGAGACCCTCATAGCCGAGGAGAAAGAAATTGTGCTCCCTGACGATCGGGCCGCCGACAACTCCGCCGAACTGGTTGTTCCGGTACGGCGGCTTGTGGAGGCCCGCCTTCTCGTCGAGCTTCTTCCGGCCGTTGAGCGCGCGGTCGCCGAAATATTCGTAGCCCGACCCGTGAAACGCGTTCGCGCCCGATCTCGTGACGACGTTGAACACCGCCGCCCCGCCGCGTCCGTTCTCGGCGGGCGCCCCGTTGGTCTCGATGCGATAGGCGTCCACCGCGGCCTGACTGAGTTGATACGGCGCGCGGGATGGCCCCTCGCGCCCGATCGGCTCGCCGGTGACGCTGCTCGTGTGATCGAAGCCGTCGATGAGGAGGCGGTTCTGCGCGCTTGGCAGATCCATCACGCTGACGCCGCCTGTCCGCGCATCCTGCGTGACCGCCGGCGTCAGTTCCGCAAGCCGCACGTACCGACGCCCGGCCACCGGGAGATCCCGGATTTCCGTCTCGGCGACAATCGCGCTCGCGTGCGTCCGGCCCGATTCCGCGATCGGTGGGTACGGGTTCACGGCGATCGTTTCCGGCATCGGCGCCCGCCGCAGCGGCAAATCGATCTGCATCCGCTGCCCCGGCAGGAGGACCATGTCGTCCTGGCGGCGGCCGGCGAAGCCGTCGTGCGTCGCGGTGACCTGGTAGCGTCCGGCCGGAAGCGCGGCGAACCCGAAGCGGCCGCTGTTGTCGGTGTGCGTCTCGCGATCCGCGCGGGTATTGACGTCGGTGACGGTGACGGTGGCGCGCTCGACGACCTCGCCGGTCGTCGCGGTCACGCGTCCCCAGATTTCACCGGTCCCGCTTTGGGCGTACGCGGGAACACAGCTGAAGAGTGCGACGAGAACAAGCAGGACGGTAGTCAATCGCTTCTCAGCTATCCCGTCTCATCTAATCAATACGCGTGCCACGCTATAATTTTTTGTTCTCATGGCACTCATTGCTCCGTTCCGTGCGCTTCGGCCCACGCCCGCGGCCGCCGAGCGCGTCGCCGCCGTTCCCTACGACGTCGTCAACGCACAGGAAGCCCATGCGTTGGCCAACGGCAACCCTTTGAGCTTTTTGCACGTCTCGCGCGCTGAAATCGACCTGCCGCCGCATACCGATCCCTACTCGGACGCCGTGTACGAGAAGGCCGTCGAGAATTTCGCGGCGCTCAAGGCGAAGGCGCCGCTCGTGGCCGAGGAGGCGCCGAGCCTGTACGTCTACCGCCTCAAAATGGGGAATCACGTGCAGACCGGCATTGCCGGGACGTTCTCCATTGATGAGTACGATCGGGGCGTCATCAAGAAGCACGAGCACACGCGGCGCGACAAGGAAGACGACCGGACGCGGCACATGATCGATTTGCGCGCGCAGACTGGACCGGTCTTTCTCACCTACCCCGCGTCGCCCGCGGTGGATCGCGTCGTCGGCCGGATTACCGGCGCGCCGCCGCTGTTCGACTTCACCGCGGCCGATGGGGTTCAGCACACGATTTGGCGCGCCGCGGGTGCCGACGTCAAAGAGCTCGTCGCGGCGTTCGATGCGATTCCGCGGCTGTACATCGCGGACGGGCATCATCGCGCGGCGAGCGCGGCGCGGGCGCGTCAGCAACTGCGTGGCAGCGATGGCGCGCGCGGCGAGTGGGATGCCGTGCTGGCGGTCGCGTTCCCCGATAACCAGGTGCAGGTCCTCCCCTACAACCGCGTCGTCAAGGATCTCGGTTCGTTTTCCCCCGCGTCGTTGCTGGCCAAGCTGGGCGAACAGTTCGTCGTGAAGGACGGTCCGGCCACTCCCGCGAACAAGGGAGAGGTCGCGATGTTTCTCGACGGTTCGTGGCACACGATTGTGCTCGGCGACGCGCCTCGCCATCTCGCTCCGGCCGATCGGCTCGATGTCAACCGCTTGCAGCAGACGGTCTTGACGCCGCTGCTCGGCGTCGGCGACGTGCGCACCGACAAGCGGATCGACTTCGTCGGCGGGGCGCGCGGCACATCCGAGCTCGAAAAGCTCGTGAACTCCGGCAAGTTTGCCGTGGCGTTCTCGCTGTACCCCGTCAGCGTGGACGACTTGATGCAGGTCTGCGATGCCGACGGCATCATGCCGCCGAAATCGACCTGGTTCGAGCCGAAGCTGCGGGATGGGCTGCTGTCGCACGTGATCTGAGGTCCGCCTGAAGGCGGACCACTCATGAAAGTTCTCATCGCCGATCAGTTCGAGCAAGTCGGGATCGACGGCATCACCGCCGCCGGCTGCGAGGTGATCTACCAGCCGGCGCTGGCCGATGAACAGCTTGCCGGCGCGCTGGCGTCAATGAAGGCCGACGTGCTCGTGGTCCGCAGCACGAAGGTGACCGACGCGATGCTGGCCAACGCCTCGCTGTCGCTCATCGTCCGCGCAGGCGCGGGCGTCAACACCATCGACGTGAACGCCGCGTCGCGCCGTGGCATCTACGTCTCGAACTGCCCCGGCAAGAACGCCATCGCGGTCGCGGAGCTGACATTCGCGCTGATCCTCGCGCTCGACCGCCGGATTGCGGAGAACGTCATCGACCTGCGCGCGGGGAAGTGGAACAAAAAAGAGTACTCGAAGGCGAAGGGGCTGTTCGGCCGGACGCTCGGCATCATCGGCTACGGGAGCATCGGGCAGGAAGTCGCCCAGCGCGCGAAGGCGTTCGGCATGCCCGTCGTCGCATGGAGCCGGCGGTTCGAGAGGGGATCAGGGATCGGGGATCAGGGATCGAGAACTGCGGCTGATCCCTACCCGCTGCACTCGCCGGAAGACGTTGCGGAGCAAAGCGACGTTCTCAGCATCCATCTCGCGCTGGCCAGCGGCACGCGGCATTTCATCGGCGCATCAATCCTCAATCGCCTGAAGCCCGGGTCGTACTTCATCAACACGTCGCGCGGCGAGATCGTCGATCACGCGGCGCTCGCCGACGCCATCCGCAACCGCGGCATCCGTGCCGCCCTCGACGTCTTCGCGCAGGAGCCCGCGGAATCGGCCGGCACGTTCGCCGATCCCATCGTCACGCTGCCGAATGTCATCGGCACCCATCACATCGGCGCATCGACCGAGCAGGCGCAGGAGGCGATCGCCGCCGAAGCCGCGCGCATCGTGCGCACCTACAAGGAAACCGGCAAGGTCCCCAACGTGGTCAACCTGGCGACGAAGACGCCGGCCACGCACATGCTGGTCGTGCGGCACCGCGACCGTCCTGGCGTGCTGGCGCACGTCTTCGATCGGCTCCGCGCGGGCAACCTGAACGTGCAGGAGACGGAAAACGTCATCTTCGAAGGGGCGGAAGCCGCCATCGCCCGGATCAACCTCGACGGCGAGCCGTCGGCGGAGCTGCTGAGAACAATCGCCGGCGGCAACCAGGACATTTTGAGTTTGTACGTCGTTAAGATCTGAGAGCCATCAGGTTTCAGGAGTGTTCGATGCCCACAGCCACACGCGTGTTCAACTTTTCCGCCGGTCCCGCGGTGCTGCCCCTGCCGGTTCTCGAGGAGGCGCAGCGCGACCTCATTGCCCTGCCGGGCGTCGGCATGTCGGTGATGGAGATCAGCCATCGCTCGAAGACATTCGAGGACCGGATGCACAAGGCGCAGGACGACATCCGCGCGCTCGCGGGCGTGCCGGCCAATTACAAGATCCTGATGCTGCAGGGCGGCGCGAGCCTGCAGTTCTCGATGGTGCCGATGAACCTCCTCGGCGCCGGTCAGACGGCGGACTACATCGACAGCGGATCGTGGGCCGACAAGGCCGCCAGGGAAGCGAAGAAGGTCGGCAAGGTGAACATCGCCGCGACGACGAAGGACGAGAACTACTCTCGCCTTCCCGATCCGTCCGAGATCACGCTGACCCCGGGCGCGGCGTACGTCCACATGACCAGCAACAACACCATCGAAGGCACCCAGTGGAAGTCGCTGCCGCGGGTCGGCGATGCGCCGCTCGTCAGCGACACCTCGTCCGACATGTTCAGCGGGCCGGTTGACGTCGCCCGCCACGCGCTCATCTACGCCGGCGCGCAGAAGAACCTCGGACCGTCGGGCGTGACGCTCGTGATCGTCCGCGAGGACCTGCTCGCGCGCTCCACCGACGCGTTGCCCACGATGCTGAGCTACAAGGTGCAGGCGGAGAACGACTCGCTGTACAACACGCCGAACACCTTCGGCATCTATATCCTCGGCCTGACGATGAAGTGGCTCCGATCGCAGGGCGGGCTCGACGCGGTCGCGAGGGTCAATCAGCGGAAGGCGGGGAAGCTGTACGCCGAGATCGATCGGACGGGCTTCTATCGGGGCACCGCACGCAAGGACGATCGGTCGCTGATGAACGTGACGTTCCGTCTCGCGACCGAGGAGCTCGAGAAGGCGTTCGTGAAGGAATCAACGGCTGCCGGCTTCGACGGGTTGAAAGGCCACCGGTCCGTCGGCGGCATGCGCGCGTCGATCTACAACGCGTTCCCCGAGGAAGGGATCGACGCGCTCGTCTCCTTCATGCGGGAGTTCGAAAGGAAGCACGGGTAGGCCAACCGGACGCTGAGCTACGTGGTGGGCCTGAACGGCCTTCTTCGCCGCCGGCGGCGTCTTCTCCGCGGGCGCGGGCCTTCGTCACCCTGCTCGCCGGGTTCGAAGGTCTTTGCCGCCTCGATGAAGCCGCGCCAGTGCTCGAGCACGTCCGGCGCGTGCCCGTGAATCTCCAGCCAGGTCAACGCTTCGAGGAACGGTCCGCGGTGCATCAGCACCCGCCGCGCGCGCGGCGAGAGGTGCAGGTCGGTGAGCCGGCGCTGCAGGCTCAGGATGTGCCGCAGCCGTTCGATGTCTCGCCGCGCGAGCGGCAGCAGGCCGAGCGAGAGCGCGGGCTCCTTCCTGGGGCGTCCGTCGGCGTCGAGGACGACCGGCGGTGGGCGGAAGTCGTGCCCGAGCGGCACGAGCAGCGTCCCCAGCAGCACCGCGTTGGTGAGCGTCTCCGGCGTCTCCTCGAACCGGCGGCGGTACCCGTCGATCGACGCCAGCGATCTCCACAGGGCGTCACCGGCGCGCTTCTGCATCTCGGGCGCGATCGCCTCGAGCATCCGACGCTCGGCCAGCATCCGGAACGCCTTCTCGGCGGAGCCGGCGCGAAGCAGTTTGTAGATCTCCTCGATCAGCCGCGCGGGCGCGCTGCGCGCCAGTTCGCCGCGGTGCTCTGCGATGGCGGCGTCAATCGGCGGGTCGATGCTGAAGTCCAGGCGAGAGGCCATCGAGACCGCCCGGATCATCCGGACCGGATCCTCCTGGAACCGTTCCGTCGGATCGCCGATCGATCGGATCACGCGCTCCTCGAGGTCCCGCAGGCCGCCGGTAAAGTCGATGACCGAGAAGTCCGCGATGTCGTAGAAGAGCGCGTTGACCGTGAAGTCGCGGCGGAACGCATCCTCTTCCGGCGTCCCGAACGTGTTGTCGCGGTGGATCATGCGGTCGACGTCGCCCAGCTCGTCGACGACGATGCCTTCGCCGGGTTCCTCGGGCGCGGAGAGCTCGGCGGCGCTCAGCTGACGCCGGAAGGTGGCGACCTCGATGGTCTTGGGGCCGAACCGCACGTGCGCCAGCCGGAAGCGGCGTCCGATGATCCAGCAGTTCCGGAACAGCCGCTTCACCTGGTACGGATGCGCGTTGGTGCCGATGTCGAAGTCCTTGGGCCGGCGGCCGAGCAGGAGGTCGCGCACGCTGCCGCCAACGAGGTAGGCGGCGTACTTGTTCTGGTGGAGGCGGTAGAGAACTTTCAGGGCATCCGGGTCGATCTGTTTGCGCGAGATCGCGTGCCCGGCACGCGGAACCACCACCGGAACCGTCATCGGAGCGCATTGTAACAAAGCGGATTGGAAGGCTAGGATCTGCGGATGCGAGTTGCGGCTGTGATCGTGGCGGTGCTGCTGGCCTCGGCCGGCGCGTACGCGGCAGAGCCGACGCCGCTGGCGCGCGCCCGCATGCTGTACAACGCCGCGGACTACGACGGCGCGATTGCGGCGGCGGCAATCGCGCGCACGCAGCCGGCGGCGGCCGATGCCGCCGCGCTCGTCGCGGCGCGCGCGCACCTCGAACGCTATCGGAGCGGCGCCGACGCGACCGATCTCGCGGCCGCGCGCGAGGCGCTCAACGCGATTCGTCCCGCCGTGCTCTCGCCGCGCGACCAGGTGGATTTCCTCGTCGGCCTCGGCCAGTCGCTGTACTTCGCCGACCTGTTCGGTCCGGCCGCCGACCTGTTCGATACTGCGCTCGAACGCGGCGCGCTGCCGGCCGATCACGACCGCCTGATGCTGCTGGACTGGTGGGCGACCGCGCTCGATCGCGAAGCGCAGGTGGCCTCGCCCGAACGCCGGGCGCGCCTGAACGCGCGCATCATGGAGCGGATGGATGCGGAGCTGCGCCGCGACCCGGGCAGTGCGCCCGCCAACTACTGGCGCGTGGTTGCCGCGCGGGGGTCCGGCGATCTCGACACGGCATGGGACGCGGCCGTTGCCGCATGGGTTCGCGCGGCGCTCGGTCCCGCCGGCTCGCAGCTGCGGTCCGACATCGACCGCCTGGTCACCGAAGCGATCATTCCCGAACGCGCGCGGTTCCACCAGGGGCGGGAGACGGCCGACGCCGCCGAGTCGATGAGAAGTCAGTGGAACCTGATCAAGGAACAATGGAAGTAAGACCCGCCTACGGCTTCGCGTCGCGCCAGTTCTCCGCGATGCCGACGTCCACGTCGAGCGGCACGTCCAGCTTCACCGCGTGTTCCATCTTCTCGCGCACCAGCGCCGCCGTGTCCTCGGCTTCGTCTTTCGGCGTCTCGAACAGCAGCTCGTCGTGCACGGTGAGGATCATCCGCGCCTTCAGCCTGCTGCTCGACAGCTCCCCGTGCAGGTCGATCATCGCGCGCTTGAGGATGTCGGCCGCGGTTCCCTGGATCGGCATGTTCACGGCTTCACGCTCGGATTGCGCCCGCATCTGGAAGTTCCGGCTCAGGAGGTTCGGCACGAGCCTCCGCCGCCCGAACATCGTCTTGACGACGCCGGTGCGGCGCGCGTCCTCGAGCATCTGGTCGATGAAGACGCGCACCCTCGGGAAGCCCTTGAAGTAGGCGTCGATGAATTCCTGTGCGGCTTCCTGCGTGACGTTGATGTCTTTGGCGAGGGTGAACGGCGTCTTCCCGTACAACACGGCGTAGTTGACCATCTTCGACCGGCTGCGCAGCTCGTGCCGCGAGAGGCCGCTGTCCGGGCCGAACAGCTGCAGCGCCGTGCGGTCGTGGATGTCCTCGCCGCTGCGGAACGCCTCGATCAGCGCCGGCTCGCCGGCCATGTGGGCGAGCACGCGCAGCTCGATCTGCGAATAGTCGGCCGAGATCAGCACGTGCCCTGAATCGGCGATGAACGCCCGCCGGATTTCCCGTCCAAGCTCCGTGCGAATCGGGATGTTCTGCAGGTTCGGATCGGAGCTGCTCAGGCGCCCGGTTGCGGCCACCGCCTGGTTGAAGCAGGTGTGCACGCGGCCGGTCTCCGGATGGACCATCACCGGCAGCGCGTCGATGTAGGTGCCTTTCAGCTTCATCAGCGCGCGCCACTCGAGCACGAGCCTCGGCAGCTCGTGCGTCAGCGCCAGCTCCTCGAGCACCTCCGCGGCGGTCGACGTCGAGCGCGTCTTGCCCGTCCGCCTGGTCGCGGGCATCTGGAGCTTCTCGAAGAGGATCTCGCCGAGCTGCTTCGGCGAGTTGATGTTGAACTGGCCGCCGGCGAGCTCCCAGATGCGCGCGGTGTACTGCGCGAGCGCCTGCTCGATGTGCTGCGACTGCGCGGCGAGCGCCGGGCCGTCGATGCGGATGCCGGCGCGCTCGATGTCGGCGAGGACCGGCACCAGCGGCATCTCGAGCGTGCGATACACGTCCTCGAGGGCGTCGGTCACCAGCAGCGGCGCCAGCCGGTTCGACAGCTGCCGTGCCAGGTCCGCCCGTTCACCGGCGAAGGTGAGCAGCGATTCGGGGGCGACCTTCGCGAACGGCAGCGTCTTCGCGCCGCGGCCGCACACGTCCTCGTCGGTCAGCGCCTTGTAACCCAGATGCTCGAGCGAGGACTCCTCGAGCGGATGCCCCGACCGCGTGGCGTCGAGCAGGTAACTGGCCAGCATGGAGTCGAACTCGAGGCCGGCGAGCGTGATTGCGTGGCGGCCGAGGACGATGACGTCGAACTTCAGGTCGTGGCCCAGTTTCCTGATCGACGGATCCTCGAGGAGCGGACGAAGACGGTCGAGCACGGTCTGGCGATCGAGCTGCTCCGGAGCGCTCGCTCCGGCCAGCAGGTCGGCGGCGCCGCCGTCGGCGCCTTCGTGTCCGACGGGAACGTAGCGGGCTTCGCGGTCGCGCGTCGAAAACACGAGCCCGACGATCGACGCGCGCATGGCCGACGGTTCGCTCGGGATGACGCGCAACGAGAACTCGCCGGCCGCGCGAAGCTCCGACAGGAGCGCGTCGAGGTCCGCGTCCGTTCGCACCAGGGTGTAGTCCTTCTGGATGCTGTCGGCGGTCGGCGCGTACTCGTTGACGAGGGTGCGAAACGCCAGCCGCGAGAACAGCTCGTAGCAGCGCTCCCGCGACGCGCCGCGATACCTGAGCGCCTCGAAATCGACGTCGACGGGCACGTCCGTCCTGATGGTCACGAGCTCGCGGCTCTGCAGCGCCGCCGCGCGATGCGTGACGAGCGCCTCACGCTGCTTCGGCTTGAGCTCGTCGGCCTTTTCGAGCAGCGTGTCGAGGCTCCCGAACTTGGTGATCAGATCGACGGCGCCCTTCTTGCCGATGCCGGGCACGCCGGCGACGTTGTCGCTCGTGTCGCCGACCAGGGCGAGCACGTCGGCCACCTGCGCCGGCTGCACGCCGAACTTCTCGGCCACCCCGGACGCGTCGAACCATGCACCATCCTCGCGCGGGTCGTAGACACGGACGCCGTCGCGCACGAGCTGGAAGAAATCCTTGTCGATCGAGACGATGGCGACCCCGAAGCCCTCGACCGCGGCACGTTTCGCCAGCGTCCCGATTACGTCATCCGCTTCGTACCCCTCGGCGGTGACGATCGGCACGCCCATCGCCTCGCACGCCTGGTGCACCCAGTTGATCTGCTCGGCGAGGTCGTCGGGCATCGCGGCGCGGTTCGCCTTGTAGTCGTCCACGATCTGGTCGCGGAACGTCGGCCCCGCGAGGTCGAACGAGGCCGCCATGTAGGCGGGCTTGTGGTCCGCCATCAGCTTCCGCAGCATCGTCACGAAGACGTAGACGGCGTGCGTCGTGTGCCCTTCCTGGTTCGACAGTCCCTTGCCGCGGAACGCGTGATACGCGCGGTACATCTGCGAACTGCCGTCGATGAGGAAGAGTGTCTGGCGGGACATCGTGGAATGCGTAGAGGAGGACCTTCAGGTCCGCCTTGACGAGGATATCATTCGAGTAGATGCGTTCCTGGGTCCTGACGGCGGTCGCCGCCGCACTTCTCCTGTCCGCGTGCAGCGGTCGGCTCGTGAAGAAGCAGTACGAATACGAGGAAGAGTTGTACCTCGGTCTCGACGGATCCGCGACGCTCAACGTCAACGCCTCCGTGCCCGCGCTCGTCGCGCTGCGGGGCGTCGATCTCAATCCGAGCTCGCGGGCGCGGTTCGACCGCGAGGGCATCCGCTCGTTCTTCAACGGGCCGGGGCTGACGGTCACCGCCGTCAGCTCGTCGCGGCGAGGCGGCCGCCGCTTCGTGCACGTGAGCATGGACGTCACCGACGTCCGCTCGCTGCGGCGCGTCGCCCCGTTTGCCTGGTCCACCTACCGGTTCGCCCGCGAAGGCGACCTGCTCGCATTCAAGCAGCTGGTTGGCGCGGGGGCAGGGAAGCAGGTCGGCGACGTCGGGTGGGACGGCAGCGAGCTCGTCGCCTTCCGCATGCACCTGCCGAGCAAGATCGCGTACCACAACGCGCCGTCGCATCGGACCGAGCGCGGCAACATCCTCGAATGGGAGCAGACGCTCGCCGACCGGATGCGCGGCACGCCCGTCGACATCGACGTGCAGATGGAGACCCAATCGATTCTCGCGCGGACGCTGCTGCTGTTTGGAACGACGATCCTCGCCGCGGTCGCCACGTTTGCTGGAGTTAGCTGGTGGGTGACGAGGCGGGGACAGGCAACCGACGGCCGGCAGCCGGCAGCTGGCAGCCGGCAGCTTTAGACTGACTGCTTCTGCCCGCTGCCTGCTGCCCGCTGCGCGCTACAGGCGTTCCAGTTCCTGTTCGACTTCCGCGTCCGTCTTCAGATCGTTGGTCACCGAGAAGGCGCCAAACGAGCTGGCGATCGAGCGCGCAAGCATCCGGTCGGTATTGCTGTTGACCACGCCGTCGAGCGTCACGTGGCCGTTCTCGACGATGACGTGGATCGGCGGGTTGGCCATCGATCCGTAGTTCCAGAAGTTCGAGTTCCCGTAAATCGCGCGTGCGATCCGGAACCTCAGCTCGTCGTCGAAGCCCGAGACCGGCAGCACCGTGATCCTGTTGACCACCTGCTGCACGCCGTCGATCCTCGCGACGCGCTTCGCGAGGTCGTTCTTCTTGTAGGGCATCGTGACCTTGCCGGTCAGCGTGACGACCCCACTGTCAATCTGCATGTGAACGGTGTCGAAGATCGAGAACTGCGGGTAGGTCAGCACCTGCTTCTGAACGTCGCGGACGACCTGCAGATCCTTTCGGTCGGCCGCCCACGCTGGCGCGCTCAGCGCGAGCGCGACGGTGACTGCGGCAATAAACCTGGCGAACATTTCCGAGCCCTCCTCGTGAAGACTTGATTCTTCGCCTCTGCCGGCCGTTCCGGCGAGGCACGCCTTCTCACGAGGCAAGGGATTTGCCAGTTCTAAATTGGCGAAAACGCGCCAGATTTTGCCGATCTCGCCCTGTCGTCCGCGACCCGCGCAGGCCGACGTCCGCGGCCGGGGACAACTCGTGTATAAGGACGCCATGCGAGACACGTTGCGCGCGCTCCCGGTCGTGGCGATCACGCTTGCCGTGGGGGCGGCAGCCCTCGCGGGCCTCGTCCAGGCGCAGCAGCGGGTGGCCGCTCCGCCCCGCTACCGCGTCGATCCGTTCTGGCCCAAGCCGCTCCCGAACAAGTGGAGCATGCAGCAGATCGTCGACATCTACGTGGACAGGGACGACCACGTCTGGGCGATCAACCGCCGCGTCGATGCCCGCCCCGACGAACTGACCGCCGCGACCAACCCGTCGCGCGGCGAGTGCTGCGTGCTCGGCCCGGAGGTGCTCGAATTCGATCCCGACGGCAACGTGGTCAACGCGTGGGGCGCCCCGGATTACCACCAGGGATGGCCGGGACGGCTGCAGACGATTGCCGTAGACCGCGAGAAGAACGTGTACCTCTCGGGAACCACGCCGGGCGACAGCATCATCAAGTTCTCGAGGGACGGGAAGTTCATCAAGGACTTCGGTCATCGAGGACCGAAGATACCGGCCGACCAGGTCAAGCAGGACAACCAGCAGACGGCCGTCTTCCCGCCCGGGATCGGCTCGTTCGAGCTCGACGAGGATGCGCGCGAGATCTTCGTCGCCGACGGCTTCCTGAACAAGCGGATTGTCGTCTACGACATGGACACGGGCGCGTTCAAGCGCGGATGGGGAGGCCACGGGATTCCGCTGAGCGAAATCGACAACAACCCGACGCCGAACTACGACATCTCGGGCCCGCCGCCCGACCAGATGCAGTTCGCGCCGGCGCTCCACTGCATCCACTTCTCGCGCGATGGGATGGTGTACGTCTGCGAGCGCGGCAGCGATCGCGTGCAGGTGTTCACCAAGCAGGGGAAGTTCGTGCGGCAGTGGTTCGTCCACCCGTCCACGCAGGCGCGCGGGGCGAACTGCGGCGGACCGTGGAGCACGACGGCGCCGCCGTGCGGCACCGTCTACCATCTCGCCGTCTCCAGCGACCCGCAGCAGCGGTACGTGTTCGTCGCCGACGGGACGAACAATACGGTGTGGATCTACAACCGCAACGACGGCACGCCCGCCGGGTCGTTCGGCGGCAACGGCCGCTACGCGGGACAACTCCACTGGATAGACGCGATCGCGACCGACTCGAAAGGAAACGTCTATACAGGTGAAGTGGAAGACGGGAAGCGCATCCAGAAATTCCTGCCGGTAAACTGAGTCGCGCGGTCTACGAACCGCTGAGCCGGCGGCATCCATGCATGTTGGGAGAATTGCGGCAGCCCTCATCATCACCGTAGGCATCCTTTCGTCCGGATGCGGCTCGCCCACACCAACGCCTTCGCCGACTCCCTCACCGACGCCAACGCCCTCGCCGACGCCGAGTCCGACGCCCTCACCAACTCCATCGCCAACACCGTCGCCCACGCCGACTCCCACTCCAACTCCCGCGCTTGCGCCGACGCTGACGTCCGTCAGCCCCTCGTCAGGCGTGCGCGGAAACACAGTTGCGATCGCGCTGGCTGGAACCGGCTTCGTGGCCGGCGGGACAACAGTAGACGTGGGTGGCGCCGGCATCACGGTCACCAACGTCATGGTGACCACCGTCGCCACGTTGACAGGGAGCTTTGCCATTGCGGGATCCG
>DASQAX010000158.1:0-19221 GCA_035635535.1 Vicinamibacterales bacterium
CCGTCCGTCGTCCTCCCGATTTCTACACGCACATGATGGAGCGCGAGAACGCGGCGTTGCTCGAGGCGGGTAAGGCGGGTACCGCGGGCGGGGCGAATGGGGCGGCCCGGGGCCTGGGCCTCGTCAAGACGTTCGGGCCGCAGGCGCCGGCCAATGCGGCACGGATGTCACAGGTGGCGCTGCTGCCGGAAGACAGGCCGGGCCAGGTCGATCTGTTTCCCGCGGGTCGGCTCGATCAGGATTTACAGCAGATCGATTTGCGCGGGCGCAACTCGTGGCGGCTGCTGCTGCACGAAGTGTCGTCGGTCGAACTGCTGGAAGTGCACCTGGTGAACGCGGTCGCGCCGTTCATCATCAACGCCCGCCTCAAGGCGCTGATGCTCCGCACCCCCGAGCGCGACAAGCACATCGTCAACGTGTCGGCGATGGAAGGGCAGTTCTACCGGAACTTCAAGACGACCCGCCACCCGCACACGAACATGGCGAAGGCCGCGCTGAACATGATGACCCGCACGTCGGCGGCGGATTACCACGGCAGCGGCATCCACATGAACAGCGTGGACACGGGATGGGTCTCCGATGAAGACCCGGCCGACATCGCCGCGAGGAAGACCACGGAGCAGCGTTTTCACCCGCCGCTCGACATCGTCGACGGCGGCGCCCGGATCGTGGACCCGATCATCGCCGGGTTCAACACCGGCCATCACGCGTGGGGTCAGTTTCTGAAGGATTACAACCCTACGGAGTGGTGATCGCCCCCGACGCCCGCTGCAGCACGTCGAGAAAGGCCTCCGGCGCCTGCGCGCCGGAGATGCCGTAGCGGTCGTCCGCGACGAACAGCGGCACACCCGTCGCGCCCAGGCGTCGCGCGGCTGCGATGTCGGCGGCGACCGCCTCCGCATACCGGTTGCTCCGCAGGACGTCCGCGGCTTCATCGCGATCGAGCCCCGCATCCGCCGCAAGATCCACGAGCGACTCCGGCGTAAAGAGCGATCGCTGTTCGGTGAAGTACGCGCGGTACAGCCGCTCGACGACGGGATCCTGCATCCCGCGCTCGCGGCCGAGATGCACCAGCTGGTGCGCGTCGAACGTATTGCCGGTGACCGTGCCTTGCAGCTGGAACTCGAGTCCTTCCGCCGCCGCGACCTGCGTCATCCGGGCATCCATCTCCTCGACCTGCGCGGGCGACAGCCGGTATTTCTGCATCAGCATCTCCCGCCTGTCCGAGGTCCGGTCGCGCGGCGCCGCGGGGTTCAACTGAAACGAGCGGTGGACGACCTCGACGTCCGCGCGATGGTCGAATCGTTCGAGCGCCTTCTCGAAGCGGCGTTTCCCGACGTAGCACCACGGACAGACGAGATCCGACCAGATATCCACGCGCATACGAGCAGTATGGCAGGCCGGAGTGGCCGATCCTTTTCTATTTGCGGGCGAACGCGAGCGCAATTGCCTGTCCCGCGCTCTCGTCCAGCGCCACGGCGTTTCCCGTCTTCAACGCGAAGAACTCCACCCAGCGCACGGTTCTCGCGTTCGGGTTGTGGAACCCGTGCATCGTGCCGCCCTTGAAGTAGTGGGCCTGCCATGGGCCAAGGTGCACGGTCGGCTCTCCCTCGATCAGCAGATCCATCGGCGCGTCGGTCGTGACGAAGACGTGCCAGAGCGCTTCGGGGTGCGCGTGGAGCGGCCGCGTGTCGTTGGCCGGAATCTCGACCTGCGCCACGCGGGTCTCGGGCGTGTCGAGGATGCGCATCACCTTGACCTGGGCGAGCAGCGGCGCGGGAACCAGCACCAGCAACACCACCGCGACTCTCATCATGACTATCTCCTCGAGGCCATCGCCAGATTGCGCCGGGCGTCCTCGAACGCCGGCTCAATCGCGAGCGCCTGCTTGAACTGATCGACCGCTTCATCCATCCGCCCGAGCGAGGCGAGCGCGATGCCGAGGTTATTGTGCGCCTGCACGGACTCGGGGTTCCATGTCAGCGCCGCGCGGAACTGATCGATCGCGTCGGGATAGTGATGCTCGACGAGGAGATCGGTTCCGCGCTGATATTTCTCGATGAACGCGGCCTCGAGGATCGAGTCGAGCTGCGCCGATTGCGGGATGACCGCGCCGAGGTACCCGCTGGCGGCAATCGGACGCGTGCCGGCGCCGGCCGGCACGGTCTGCGCCGGCCCGAGCGGCGGCGCGGTGTAGGCGAGCGTGAGCAGCGCGAGGTACGTGTCGAGGCCTTCGACCGATGGCGCGGGCCTTCCGCCCTCGACGCACCTGGGACACCAGTCGGCAACCGCGCCGACATCGACGATCGAAGGGGGAATGCGTTCGTCGTATTTCAGCAGCGACTTGCGGCCGTATTCCTGGATCGGGTGATCGTCGGTCACGGGCGCCACGTTCCGCGTCGCGTTCACGAGCGTCTTCGAGGAGGCAACGAACATGCCGGCGATCTCGCGCGGCGTGCCGAGATCGAGACGCTGGAGATCCATCTGCACCGCGGGCGCCTTGCGCAGCGCAGCCGCCAGACGAGCCGGATCGATCTCGTTCCGCTCCTTGTTGGCGCCGACAAGCAGGAGGTTCGACGACGCGCCGGACAGGAGCACCGCGTTCGGGAACACGTCCACGAACGATCGCACCATCGACAGGATCATCGACTGTGGCACGCCGAACGCCGGCAGCCACTGGGTGAGGTAGCCCCCCGGCGTGAGCCGCGTGCGCGCACGCTGGTAGAACTCGGTGGTATAGAGCGCCGCGACGCCGGCGTGGACGATTGGCGGCGGCTCCAGCGTGATGAGGTCGTAGGCCCCCACACCCATCTGCAGGTGATGGCGGCCGTCGTTGATGTACACGGTGACGCGCGGATCGTTCAGGACGTCGCCGTTCACGTCCCTGAAATACGACGAATGCTCGAGCACATGGCGTGAGAGATCGACGACGTCCACCTGCCTGACGGTGGGATGCAGCGTCGCGGCGCGCGCGGTGTTGCCGACGCCGTAGCAGAGCACGAGGACGCGCGCGGGGTTGTCGATCGTCAGCAGCGGGATGTGCGCCATCGCGCGCATGTAGCGCTGCGAGAGCAGCTCGGTCGAGGACATCGGATGGCCGTTGGTGACGAGCACGCGCCCGCCGTCGGGGCCATCGGTGACCGCAATCAGTTCCGTCACACCTTCGCTGATCGTGTAGGCGCGGCCGGGTGGAAACAACAGCGCCCGCGACAGGATGTAGTCGGAGGGGAGGATCAGCCACCCCGCGAGCGCTCCGATCGCGATGAGCAGAGAAATTCCGATGGTCCGGCTAAAGCGGGACCCCACCGATCCGGATCCCCGGACCAGGGGCACAACCGCTAATCCTGCCGCGATCATCAGCACCGTCGCGCTGCGCTGAATCCCGAATGCCGGCAGCAGCAGGAATCCGGTCGCGAGCGATCCACACACCGCGCCGAACGTGTTCGCGAGGTACAGCATCCCGGCGCGACGGCCGACCGACGCCTCCGCGCGCTGCGCGCTCGCGTTGGCGAGAGGGAACGCGAACCCCATGAGCAGTGCCGGCAGTCCGGCGACCACGATGATCGGCCTGGCGTTGAACCAGATTTCGGTGAGTGCGCCAGGTTGTCCGCCGCTATATGCGGTAGCGACATCGTTGATCGCTCTCGCGTTCGCTGACGCGAGGCCGAGCAGGGTCGCGGCGACGAAGATCCCCTGGACGAGGATGAGGGTCTGAGCGGGATGGGCGACGCGCCGCTGCACGTACGCGCCGGCAAGAGAGCCGGCGCCCATGCCGAGCAGGACGATCGCCAGCAGCAGCGCGAAGACCGCGCGGAACTCGCCGAGCAGGATGCTGAAGTGGCGGAACCAGAGGATCTCCATGCCCATCGCCGCGAAGCCGGTGAGGACGAGCGTGGCGCCGGCGCTCCAGGCCGGGATCCGGGATCCGGCCGGGATCCGGGATCCGGGATCCGGGATCCGTGTGGCCGTTGGAGCTTGGAGCTTGGAGCTTGGAGCTTGGAACTTGACCGCGACAGCTCCCGTCGCCGTGGCGAGGTTCAGGGCGACCGCGATCATCTGCGTGAGGCGCAGGCCGAACGAGGGGACGAACGCGAAGTCGGTGAGGAAACATCCGACCGCCGCGCCCAGCGTGTTGACGCCGTAGAGCAGCGCGATCTTGTTACCAAGTTCCAAGCTCCAAGCTCCAGGTTCCAAGTCCCAAATTCGTCGTGTGGAGCTTGGATCTTGGACCTTGGATCTTGGAGCTTGCGCTCGAATGAGCACCGTGAGCGTTCCGCCCATCAGCAGCGTCGCTGGCGTGAGCAGGACGAGGGCGATCGCGGTGCGCGCCGCGTACGATGTCCACGAGAGGACGAACCACCCGTCCGCGCCGGGCGTGTACGACGAAACTGCGGCGGAGAGGTCCCCGAGATGCGGCAGGAGGATCGAGACGACGAGACCGAGCACTCCGATGGCGAGCTCGAGCGATGCAAAAACGTGAAGCATCGAATCCGGCCGCGACGCGTAGCGCCGATCCGCAAGCACGCCAGCCGCGTAGCTCCCAAGGCCTAGTCCCAGCATGAACACGGCCGTCACGATCGACGCCGAATAGATCGTGTTTCCGAACACGTTGGCGAAGACGCGGACCCAGACCACCTCGTACATCAGGGCGCTCGCGCCGGAGCCGAAAAACAGCAGGTACACCATGCCCGCGGGGAGGCTACTGTTTTCCGTATCTCCTTGACAAATATCGGGTAATGTCACAACGTTCTCGGGTTTTCTACTAACCCACCCAGGTGATCGAAGGAGAGCAAGAGGATGTTGCCAAGGCTTTCTTACAGGAGGCAGGTCTGTCGCCTCACGTTCGCGCTGACTCTGGCGACGCTGGTCGGATTCGCACTGCCGGCGCACGCGCAGGTGGTCGGCCAGATTCAGGGCACCGTGACCGACGCGCAGGGCGCCGTGCTGCCCGGCGTGTCGCTGACCTTACGTAACACTGAGACAGGCGCCGCGCGCAGCACCGTGACCGAAGGCGATGGCCAGTACCGCTTGGCGGGCCTGCAGCCCGGCACTTATGAATTGAAGGCGGAGCTCCAGGGCTTCGCCACCGTTGATGTGGAACGTCTGACCATCAACATCGGCGTACAGCTGCAGCAGGACCTCAAGATGCAGCTGCAGAGCCTGCAGGAGACCGTCACCGTCACCGGCGAAGCGCCGGTCATCGAGGTGACGCGCACCGAGGTCGCGCAGGTGATCACGCAGGAGCAGATCGACACGCTGCCGATGGCCGACCGCCAGCCGGCGAGCCTCGTGCTGCTGCTGCCCGGCACCAACATGGACAACACGCAGGTGCGCCGCTCGCAGGCCAACATCGGCGCCGGCGGCATCAACAACCAGATGAACGCGTACTTCCTGGACGGCGCGTCGAACTGGTCCACCAACTCCGGCCAGCAGCACGCGGAGATGCCGCAGCTGGCCATCCGCGAGTTCCGCGTCAACGTCGCGCAGGCCTCCGCCGAGCACGGCGGCAACGTCGCCGGCCTGGTGAGCATCGTCACGAGGAGCGGAACGAACCGGTTCAGCGGCGAGGCGCTCGAGTATTTCAAGAACCAGAACCTGCAGGCGAGGGACAAGAACGCCGAAGACATCGGGGCGAGCAAGCCCGACTACAAGCGCAATCAGTGGGGTCTTGCGTTTGGCGGACCGATCGTCAGGGACAAGGTTCACGTCTACGGCGCTGTCGAGTACCAGACGGAGAACAAGTCGTTTACCGTCAACAGCGGGAACCCGCAGTTCTACAGCGCGCTCCATGGGACGTTTCCAACCGATTACCGCCGGCGGAAATATTTCGGCCGCGGCGACTGGCAGATCTCGCAGGCGCAGAGCGTGTTCGTCCGCTACGGCCGCGACTTCGAGCACATCGACTGCGAGGGGTGCGGCGGCACCAATGCGGCCTTCAACCAGAGCTACGTCGAGTCGCCGCGCGATACGACGGTGACCGGCCACACGTGGGTCATCAGCAATCGTGCGCTGAACGAGTTCCGCGTCCAGTATCCAGCACGCCTGCACAACGTGAACGGCCCTCCGGGGACGAGCGTCTGGGGCCGCCCCGGCGAGTTCCCGGACGAGCGCTTCAAGGGCTACACGCAGGTCTACAACTTCCCGAGCATGCACTGGGGATCGGGCACTGGCAGTCTGAACTTCACCAAGCGGTTCGAGCTGAAGGAGGACTATTCGTACTCGGCCGGCAGTCACCAGTTGAAGTTCGGCGCCGAGTACGCGCGCTACATCTCGCCGGAAGACGTCATCGCGAACCTCGGCACGTGGACGTTCACCGCCGACCAGTTCTTCGACGGCACGGCGGCGTCCATCGCGGCACTGCGGAACCCGACGACGTTCACCGCGTCGTTCCCGAACGTGGTGCGTGAGCTGAAGAACTACTGGATCAACGGGTACGGGCAGGACGAGTGGAAGCCGCTCAGCAACGTCACCCTGAACTTCGGCGTCCGCTACGACCTGCAGTACCACTCGTTCAACAACCAGCTCAACTTTGCCGGCCGCGAGTCGCTGAAGCAGCTGATTGACCCGACCACACGCCACGACAACAACAACATCGGTCCCCGCGTCGGCATGGCGTGGGACGTGAGGAACGATACGAAAACGCTGGTACGCGTGGCGTACGGCCGCTTCTATCAGTACCTTCCGCAGGGCGGGCTCCGCAACGAGCTCGGCACGCTGCTGCAGAACAGCATCAGCATCACCAACCCCACGTATCCGGATCCGTACGGCGGCCGGACACCGCAGTCGTTCGTGACGGTGTCGGCGCGGCCGAACGTCAACATCCTCGACGACAAGATCCACAACCTGTCGGGCGACACGGTGACGGCCGGCATTTCGCAGCAACTGATGCCGAGTCTTGCCCTGCACGTGGACGGTGTCTACACGAACCTGCGTGACTTCGCGCGCACGCAGAACATCAACTCACCGAACACGGGAATCGACACGGGTGCGCTCGATGCGGCAACCGCAGCGCGAATCGCGGCGTTCACCACGGCGCAGCTCAACGCGCTGCGTCCGCTCGCCAACTGGGGCAACGTCGTACAGCTGACCGCCAACGGCTGGAGCAATTATCGCGCGCTGTACGTGCGCCTCGACAAGCGCATGTCGAGCCGCTACATGTATCTCGTCTCGTACACGCGCGACTGGACGAAGAACAACGTGGCAAATCCGGTGGCCGACTTCTATCATCCGAACCTGGATACCGGCCCCGACGGCCGCAAGCACACCGTCGTCGCGAGCGGCACCGCGCGGCTGCCGTTCGACCTCACGCTCGGCGCCGTCTGGACCGTCCGGAGCGCGCTGCCGTACAGCGCGCTGGCGGGCGTCGATCTGAATGGTGACGGCGTGTCGAACAACGACTATGTGCCTGGCACCACACGGAACCTCGCAGGGCGTGACAGCGCGTCCACTGCGAAGGTCCTCGAGCTGGTGAACGCGTGGCGCGCTGTTCGCAACCTGCGGCCGATTCCCGAGAGCCAGCTGCAGAGCAGCAACTTCAACCGGTTCGATATCCGGTTGAGCCGCTCGATCGACCTCGGCGGCACCCGTAGCGTCGACCTCGTCGCCCAGGTGTTCAACGTGTTCGGGCGCGATAACCTGGTTGGCGGCACGGGCGGCGGAGCCCTCAACAACGCGCTTTCGAACGCGTTTGGCAAGTACGCAATTGCCGCGCCGCGGCAGGACGCAGAAGTCGGGATTTCGTTCAAATTCTGATAGGTGGCAGGGGGCAGGTGGCAGGGCGCAGGAGGTGGCAGGTATGAGTTCCTGCTTCCTACTGCCCCCTGCATCCTGCCTCCTGCCCCCTGACCAGCGTAAGGAGACAGCATGACAGGGACACGCATCACGACGTTCGCGCTCGCCTGCCTGGCCACAGGCGCATTCCTGAACGCGCAGACCGCCGGCCCGGCGCCGGGCGAGTCGTTGAGCCAGAGCTACCGCGGCAGCCAGGGGCGCAACGTCGAGTACCAGAAGATCGCGCCGTTCAAGGTGATGGACAACGTCTACTACGTCGGGCCGGGCTCGGTGTCGGTGTGGCTCGTGCCGACCAGCGCCGGGCTGATCCTGTTCGACACCGCGCAGGAGCCGTACGTCGACACGGTCATCGACAACATCCGGAAGGTCGGCTTCGATCCGAAGAACATCAAGTACATCCTGCTGACGCACGGCCACCTCGATCACTTCGGCGGCGCCGCCAGGATTCAGAAGCTGTCGGGCGCGCGCGTCGCGCTGACCGAGGTCGACTGGAACTTCATGGCGACCCAGCAGGCCAACGCGATCAAGAACGGCCGCGGCCCGAAGCCGGGTGACGAGGCGCCGATGAAGGACATGGTGATCAAGGAAGGCGACACGATCACCCTCGGCGACACGAAGGTGAAGGTGTACGTGCTGCCCGGGCACACGCCCGGCTCACCGGCCTACGAGCTCACCGTGTACGACAACAAGAAGCCGTACAAGGGATTCGTCTTCGGCGGCCCGGGCCCGCGCAACGGCGTCGAGGGCGGCACCGAGTTCCTCAAGAGCATCGAGCGGCTCGAGAAGAGCTTCGCCGACGTCCAGGTCGCGCTGAACGTCCATAGCTTCCTGAACAGCTATCCCTATCCGAACGACATGGGGATCCTCGAGCTGCGCGATCTCAAGGCGAAGAACCCGAACGGGCCGAACCCGTTTATCAACAACGCGCTGTGGCGGCAGTGGCTGAAGGACGCGCATGCCGGCGCGGTGAAGTACATCGCCGAGGAGAAGGCGAAGGCGCAGAAGGGGCAGACGAACTAGCCCCGCGTCAGGGTTCGAGCGAGGCGACGTACGCGCTGAGGGCGATCAGGTCGTCTTCCGTGAGCTTCTGCACGGCCGGCTTCATGAACACGGCGCTCGCGCCGCCCCGCGCTCCCTGCTGGAAGTCGTACAGCGCGCGCCCGATGTAGCTCGGCGAACGCCCTGCGATGGGCGGCACGACGACCTTCTGCATCATCATCCCGCGCAGGTCGGCGCCGTGGCACGTGCCGCACTTGCCGGCGGCGGCCAGCGCCTCGCCTTTCGTGATGCTCCCGACGGGCGCGTAGGCCACAAATCCTGATCGCGGGTTGCGCAGGATGTTCGTCTGATACGTGTCTTCCGGCATCTCGACGACGCGGGTGCCGAGCGGGATGGTCTCGTTGCCTTCCGCTTTCAGGAACAGACCGTTCACGGTCGCGGTGAACGCCGGGGCGGTCCCGGATTCCACGACGCGCACCCACGTCGTGTACTTGACCGAGGAGAAGTAGTCGGCCGCCGCCTGCGCCTCCTCGCCGGTGAGGTTGCGCGCAATCGCCTGCATCTCGTAGCCGTTTGCCTTGTTGGGATCGGCGGTGTGGCGCTTGCCGGCCTTGAAGTCGCCGATCTGCTGCAGGATGTACTCGCGCGGCAGCCCCGAGACGCTGCCGTTCTGCATCAGCCCCTTGCCGTTCGGCAGGTGGCAGATGCCGCACGCGCGGACGCCGTTGGCCTCCTTGCCGTGCGCGACGATGTCGGGCATCGGCGGGTGGTCGCCGGGAAACCAGTCGGCCGGGTTGTAGCGCGCGTTGATCTGCGCGACGGTGTAGGTGCGGTCGCTCCCCTGCAGCGTCCGCGCCGTGTTGTTCGGATCGGTCGGCAGTCCCCCGGGGCGGTCGCACGGGTCGGCGCGCTCGCCCTGGCACCGGTTCGTGTAGTCACCCGGCATCGCCGGATACGCGATGTAGCCGTACGCCCAGAGCGGCAACGCCGCCGACGCCTGCGCGGCCAGCGTCGCTGCCGCACAGGTCAACACGATCAGCCAGACAGACGCGCGCATGCTCATGGTGAGTCCCGGCGGCCGGGTCCGCGCGGACCCGGCCGCGTGATGTCAGTTCGTCGACGTCGCGGTGTACCGGAACTCCTGGCCGACGAGCTTCGCCGGGTCGGCGCCGGCCCTCGGCCGGAACTTGGAGACGCGCCCGTTGAAGACCTCGGCCAGGTACAGGTTCCCGTCCTGATCGACGGTCATCGAGTGCGGTCCGTTGAACTGGCCCAGGCCGCCGCCCGGCCCGCCCCACCCGTAGAGGAAGTGGCCGTTCAAGTCGTACTTGACGATGCGGCTCGTGCCGCCGTCGGCGAACCAGAGCGCCTGGTCCTTCGTGATGAGGTGCGTGTACGGCGACGACCGCGTGCCCGTGCCGAACATCGTCAGGAACTTGCCGTTCTCGTCGAACACCTGGAAGCGCCGGTGGCCGCGATCGACCACGAAGAGCCGGCGATCGTTGCTGATCTGGATGCTGTGGACCGTGTCGAATTCGTTCGGCCCTGGGTTGTTCGGATCCTTGGCGGCCGTGCCCCAATCCATCAGGAACTTGCCGTCCTTGTCGAACTTCGCGACGCGGGTGCCGCCGTAGCCGTCGCTGATGAAGAACGTGCCGTCGGGCAGCCACGCGATGTCGGTCGGCCGGTCGAACAGGCGTCCGCCGTCGCGGCCGCGCTCCCCCTTCGTGCCCCACGACTGCACCAGCTTCCCGTCGTAGGTGAACTTGTAAATCATGTGGAGCTGGTCGTCGATGATCCAGACGTGCTTCTCCGGATCGTACGGGCTCATCTTGATCTTGTGCGGGCCGCGTCCGCACCTGCCCTCGAAGATCTTGTCGAGGTCCTGCCACCACTGGACCATCTTGCCGTCGCGGTCGACGACGAAGATCGCGTGGTGATAGCGGCGTTCCCACCCGCGCTTGTCGGTCGCCTCGCACGTGGCGCTGAGGCCGTCGCCGTTGCCGGTCGCGTTGCCGCGCGAGGGCGACAGCATGGCGTACGGCGTCCACGGCTTCGCGGCCGCGGGCAGCGGCAGCTCGCCGCGCTGCGCGATCCAGATCCGGTCGGGCGTCTCCGCGTAGACCGCGCCCACCGATCCCCAGGTCCAGCCGGCGTGCTTCACGCCGTCGGGCGCGTCGGCGAGCGGCTGCGGGAAGTTGGCGACGGGCTCGTAGGGACCGAATTCCTCCTGGCCTCCAATGTCCTGGGCCGCGGCGGTGGCCGGACCGGCGGGCGCCGCGGTCGTGCTCGAAGGCGAGCTGCTGCAGCCGGCCGCTGTCACCGCGGCGGCCGCGCCGGCCGCGAGGACGATCATCAAGAGCCGATTTCGCACACGCATCGTGATCTCCTTTTGCGATGTCACCGTGGCGTACCAGGGATGAGCGCTGCTCGTGCCGGACGTATGAATGGAGGTCCGAAGTCTAGTCGATTCCGGTATTCCGCGATAGCATCGCGGGAGGTTCGTGGACGAGACCGATGTCTTCGCGGCCATCGGCGAAGAAGGCTTTCGCCGCCTGATTGCCGCCTTCTACAGGCAGGTGCCCGGTGACGAGATACTCGGGCCGATGTATCCGCCCGGCGATCTCGCGGGCGCCGAGGAGCGGCTGCGCGACTTCCTGATCGGGCGATTCGGCGGCCCGCAGCGCTACGTCGAGCGGCGCGGGCACCCGCGCCTGCGGATGCGGCACATGCCGTTTGCCGTGAACCCGGCGGCGCGTCAACGCTGGCTGGAGTTGATGGCCAACGCGCTCGACGAGGCGCGGCTGCCGCAGGACGTCGACGCGTACCTGAGGGAGTTCTTCGACGGCGTTTCAGCTATGCTCGTGAACCGGCCAGGGTAGGTGGTGCGTGGTGGTTCGGGGTTCGTGGTTCGGGGTTCGGGGCGGACCCGGCGCACACTCATGAAGCAAACGATTGCTGATCCCGCGCTGCGTGCCGCGCTGGTCGCGCGGCTGCAGCGCCTCGCGCCCGACAGTCCGCGGCAGTGGGGCCGCATGAACCCGCACCAGGCGATCTGCCACCTGAGCGACTCGTTCCGGAACATGATGAGTCCGACCGCGATCAGTTCAGTCGCGACGCCGTTCTCGCGGACGTTCGTGCGGTGGATCGCGCTCCACTCGGGGCTGCCGTGGCCGCACGGGGTGAAGACGAGGCCCGAGGTCGATCAGGAGATCGGCGGGACGAAGCCCGTGGAGTTTGCGCGCGATCGCCAGCAGCTCGAAGCGCTCATCGAGCAGTTCGCCGCGCGCGGTGACGACTTCCAGCCGCATCCGATGTTCGGACCGCTGACGACGCGCGAGTGGCACCGCTGGGGCTGGCGGCATACCGATCATCACCTGCGGCAGTTCGGTGTGTAGCGGGCAGATCCACCATGAATGACGAAGCGCTCAGAGAACAGCTCGCTCGAACGCTCGACTGGCAGGAGGCGCACGTCGGCCTCGACGATGCGCTGAAGGACCTGCCGGCGGACAAGCGCGGCGACCGCGCCACGGGGTTCGAGCACAGCGTGTGGGAGCTGCTCGAGCACATCCGCATCGCGCAGGAGGACATCCTCGACTTCTGCGTCAATCCCAAGTACGTCCACACCATGAAGTGGCCGGACGACTACTGGCCGAAAGCGCCGGCGCCGCCGAACGCCGCGGCGTGGGACGAGTCGATTGCGTCGCTCAGGCGCGAGCGCGAGAAGCTGAAGACGCTGGCGCGCGACACGAAGGATCTCCACGCGCTCGTGCCGACGGGCAAGGGGCAGCAGACGTACCTGCGCGCGCTCCTGCTTCTGATGGATCACAACGCGTATCACCTCGGGCAGATCGTCGCGGTCCGGCGCGCGCTGGGAGCGTGGCGGTGAGTCCGCCTTCGCGCGTCGCACGACGGCGGACAGGGCTGATGGGCGGCCGCACGCCGGAGCAGTGGGTCGCGCAGTACGCGACGAGCCATCAGCATCCGGTCAATCGCGTCTGCCACACCCTCGGCATCCCGCTGATCGTCATCTCGATCGCCTGGTTCGTGATGGCGTGGTTCCTGTCGGCGCCGCAGTGGCTGCCGGTGGCGATCTTCGTGGCCGGGTGGGCGCTGCAGTTCATCGGTCACGCGTTCGAGGGCAAGCGCCCCGAGTTTCTCCACGACTGGCGGTTCCTGTTCGTCGGCCTGCGCTGGTGGGTCGCCAAGGTGCGCGGGCGCGCCTGACGCGTCTCCCCGCATGGAGAGCGATTACGCTCGTTTTCAGCGCGAAGGATGGGAACGGGTCGCGACGAAGTACGACGCCGCGTGGAGCGGCCTGACACGCCCGTTCATCGAGGATCTTCTGAACGACGCCCACGTCGCGCGAGGACAGCGCGTCCTCGATGTGGCGTGCGGACCGGGCTATGTCACGGAGGCCGCCCACGATCGCGGGGCGGACGCGACGGGCATCGACTTTTCGGCAGAGATGATCGCGGTCGCGCGCGCCCGCAACCCGCACATCGATGTCCGCGTCGGCGACGCGCAGGCACTTGCGTTCGACGCCGGCCAATTCGACGCGGTCGTCGTCAACTTCGGCGTGCTGCACCTCTCGAGCCCGGCCGCCGGGTTCGCGGAGGCGTGTCGCGTGCTGCGTCCCGGCGGCTTGTTCGCGTTCACGGTCTGGGCGGCGCCGGAGGAGAGCGCCGGCGCGCGGCTCGTGGACACCGCGATCCGGGCGCACGCGGACCTGACTGTCGCGGTGCCGAAGGGTCCCGACTCGCTCGCCTTCGGCAACCCGGACGCCTGCCGCGCCGCGCTCGCCGAAGCGGGCTTCGAGCCGGGCTCCGTGACCTTTCACACTGTGACGCACGGATGGCGCGTGCCGGCGGCGGCGTTCATCTTCGAGGCGGAACGCGATGCCGGCGTCCGGACGGCCGCGGTGCTCGCGCGTCAGACGGCGGACGCGCTGCGCGCGATCCAGCGGGACATCGAAGCCGGCATGCGTGCGTTCGCCAGCGCGCCGGGATATCTCGTCCCCTACACCGCTCACGTGATTGCCGCCCGCGCGCGAGTTTAGAGCGGAGCGGCGAACTACAGACCGGTCAGGCGATTGGCCCATGGTTGGTGGCGCCGCGTTCGCCGTTACGACAGACGCTTCTCGATTCGCCGATCGGGGATGAGCCAGATCAGCGCGACGCCGATATACAGCGCGTACGCCGGCCAGCGATTGACGAACGCGAGCGGAATCGCCGCCGCGTACATGGCCAGCGACGCGTATCCCTTCGCATCGCCGCCGATCGCCTCCTTCAGCCGCGAGTGCGGCCCCTGCGCGGCGATGATCGTGCGCACCAGGATCGTGTAGGCAATCGCCGAGAGCAGCAGCACGCCGCCGTAGATCGCCGTCGGCAGCGGCGCGAAGTTGTTCCGCCCCATCCAGCCGGTCGCAAACGGGACCAACGACAGCCAGAAGAGCAGGTGCAGGTTCGCCCAGAGGATGGCGCCGGTCATCCGGTCCGCCGCATGAATCAGGTGATGGTGATTGTTCCAGTAGATGCCGAGCATGACGAAGCTGAAGACGTAGGTGATGAAGACCGGCACGACCGGCTGCACCGCGGCCCAGTCGGCGCCCTCGGGAATGCGCAGCTCGAGGACCATGATGGTGATCAGGATGGCGATGACGCCGTCGCTGAACGCCTCGAGCCGGCTCTTGTTCAATTGATCGCGGATGCCCGCAGCCCGACCGCCGCCGCAAACGTCCGCAGCTGCGCCTGGATGGTCCGGATGTTCCTCGGCCCCATGCGCAGCAGCTGCTTCTGCGCGCCGTTGAGCTCCTGCAGCTTGTCGTCGCTGTACTGGTACCCGATGCCTTCGCCGGTCTGCTCCACGCGGACATCTCCGTCGATGGCGGGCACCGCGAGCAACCCGGAGATCGTGCGCTCGACGGCCCGATCGATCGGCTCCTGGCTTCCGAGCTCGTCGTACGCCGTCTGGAGCAGCGGCTTGAACGACTGGTACAACCGCCCCGCCGAACGCGCATCGATCGACGCGGCCGCATCGGCGATGGGTGCGAAGCGATCGTAGTTGCGCGGATCGATGACGACCTGGCTGCCCCGCGTCATCACGCGGAACTGGCCCGCCGGCTTGAGCACCGCGAGGCGGCGCGACGGGTTCATGCCGCGCGAGATGTTGTCGATGACGACGACGAAGTTGCGGACGAGGCCCTTCGTGGCGAGCCAGGCGGTGACGAGCCGATTCGACGAGAGGATGCCGATCCGCTGACGGACGAGCGCGTCGCTGTCGTCGAGCGGCGGCAGGTCGATGTGCTCGAAGTCGTCCGCCGTGGTCGTCGGCGCCTGCGCCGGAGCGGTCGCCGTCGCGGGCCGCGCCGCGGTTGCCGGCGGCGTGCGGTTCGTGAAGAACCAGTAGGCGCCGGCCGCGAGCGCGATCACCGCGACGCCGATGAGGGCAATCCAGATGACGTTCGGGCCACCGGGTGCGCTGGCGTCGGGAGGAGGCGGGCCGTCGCGCGGCGCCTGGAATTCATAGTCGTCGCCCGTGCCTGCCATGGCGGGAATGTTACCTCTTTCGTTAGAATCGCGGGCATGACAAGGACGGTGATGCATCCTGCCACCACCGAGGTCCTCGCGGGCCTCGATCGCTCGCGCGAGGGGCTTCGGGCCGCGATCGAGGAGGTGCCCGCTCAGCTTCGCGATCGACGCCCGGCGTCCGACCGGTGGTCGGTCGCGGGCATCCTCGAGCACCTCGCGCTCGTCGAGGAGCGCTTCACGGCGGCTCTCGCCGCGAACCTCGCGGCAGCGCGCGAGGCGGGCCTCGGCCTCGAGGATGGCGACCCCTCGCTGCTGTCGCCGGAGATGCACGCGCGACTGACCGATCGCCGCGAACGGCGCGAGGCGCCCGAGCCGGCGCGGCCCAGCGGGCTTGGCCACCAGGTAGCGTGGGAGCGCGCCGAAGCGGCGCGCGCGGCGTTCCGCCTGCTCGTCACGCAGGCCGATGGCCTCGCGCTCGGCCGCGTCATCCACGAGCATCCGCGCTTTGGCGCGTTGAACGTGTATCAGTGGGCCGGCTTCCTGGCCGCGCATGAATCGCGGCACACGGAACAGATTCGCGAGATGTCCGGCCAGCTGCAGTAACCGTTCGCGCGCCAGCCACACCCGGCTGACCTTCCGCATCCGGCGCGACGCGGCATGCGCCTTGATGATCCCTCTGCCTCACACAGGAGGTGTTCATGACTGATCAACTGAAGGGGAAACGTGTGGCCGCGCTTGCGACCAACGGGTTCGAGCAGGACGAGCTCGTCAAGCCGCGGAAGGCACTCGAGGATGCCGGCGCGAAAGTGGACGTCGTCTCGCCGGAGGCGGGCCGGATCCGCGGCTGGAAGCACAAGGACTGGGGCGACGAGGTGGGCGTCGATCGCACGCTCGACCAGGCGAAAGCGGACGAGTACGACGCGCTGCTTCTGCCCGGCGGTGTCATGAATCCGGATCGGCTGCGTATGGATCCGCGAGCCGTGCAGTTCGTGAAGCAGTTCTTCGCCGACGGCAAGCCGATTGCGGTCATTTGCCATGGCCCGTGGACGCTCATCGAAGCCGGCGTGGTGCGCGACGTGACGATGACGTCGTGGCCGTCGGTGAAGACGGACTTGATCAACGCGGGCGCGCGTTGGGTCGACAAGGAGGTCGTCGTCGATCGCGGCATCGTGTCGTCGAGGAAACCGGACGACATCCCGGCGTTCAACCGCAAGATGATCGAGGAGATCGCCGAAGGCGTGCACGGCGGCGCGGGCCGTCGCGCGATGGCCGGCACGCATGCATAATCAGCGCATGAAAATCGGGATACTCGGGTCCGGCGGCGTGGCGCAGACGCTGGCCGCCGGTTTTCTCACACATGGACACGACGTCACGCTCGGCACGCGGCACCCCGACAAGCTGAGCGAGTGGGGGACGAAGAATCCGGCGGCTCGCATCGGCAGTTTTGCCGACGCCGCCGCGTCGGCGCGGCGTTCATGGTGAATCCGCGCTTCGCGGGCGGCCCGCCGTCGATGTTCATCTGCGGGAACGACGAGGCCGCGAAGAACGTGAATTGACCTGGTCGCACGCCTTCAAGCTGTTGCGGTGACGCGCCGGCGCGGCAGGTGCGATGATCGGATCATCAAGGAGGTCGTATGCACGTTGACCTGACGCCGGAAGAGGCAGTCATGCTGAAGGGGCTGCTGACGGACTGCATTCCCGATTTGAAGCGCGAGATTGCGCGGACCGAGCACCACGGGTTCCGCCACGAGCTGGTCCAGCGCGAGGAGCTGTGCGAGCGGCTGATCGAGCGGCTCGATACGAGCCCGTCGCGGACGCCGTCGGCGCCCGCGTTGTAGGCGCACGGGCGCGCGCGCGTCGCGCACGGATCGATCGCGGCCGCGGCCTATCGCGGGCGGTGATAACCATGATCAGGAAACTGAAAACCGGCGAATACCGGCTGTATTCGCGCAAGAAGGATCCGAAGACGGGGCGCCGCAGGAATCTCGGGACGTTCGGCAGCCGCGCGGCGGCGGAGAAGCACGAGCGCGCGGTGCAGTTCTTCAAACGGCACTGATCCCCGCGCCACGTCGCGGAAACTCCGATCGTTGATACGCGCCGCCTATATCCGTCCGACGAAGCCGCTGATGACCGGCACGCGCCGGCCGGCGGCGGCCGCTGCCGCCTCGGCGGCGACCTCGCGATCGAGATTGCCGAACGTCCGCAGCATGTCGCCTTCCATCGCCGCGACCGGGATGCCGTTGCGATAGACGATCCGCGTCGAGGCAGACGCGCGGATGCGCTCGTCGCCGGTGACGATGCCGGCGAGATTGAGCGGGTCGGCACCGCTGATCGTGATCAGCCGGTCGTTGACAGCCGACCGGCGCACTTCCCGCAGGCGCTCGACCGCATCGGGCAGCGCGAACTGTTCGCCCGACATGCCCGTGACGAAGCGTCCGCCGCGAATCTCTCCGCGCGCCTCGAGCCGGCGGTAGACGCGCGCCAGCTCACGCCACGGCACGTCCATCGGCTCGCGCGTCAGGAGCCGGCGGCACATCACGCCGTATCGGCGCAGCAGCGTCCACGCGAGCGTCTCGACGGCTGCGGGCCGGGAGCCGGGATCCGCCCCTCGGGAGCCTCGGGGCGCCCTGAGCCTGTCGAAGGGCGGGACGCGGGATCCGTCGGCCTCTGCATTCTTCGGATCCCGGATCCCCGATCCCGGATCCCGGACGACAAACCACCGGCCCGACGCTTCCGCGCGGCCGGCCCGCGCCGGCGAATAGCTCGATGAGGTCGCGACGATCCCACGCAGGCCGGCAAATCCGTCCGAGCTGATCGCGCCGGCGGCGACCAGATCCGCGATGGCGGCGCGCAGCTGCTCGGCGTCCAGGCCGCAGGCCGCGGCAATCTCGCCGGCGAACGAGGCGCCATGCGCCTGCAGGTGGTCAAGCACGCCTGCGGCGTGAGCCTTCAAGGCGTGCGCTGCGTCTGGCGCGGCTGGAGAAACCAAGAATGCTTGTCTCGCAGGCGACAGGGTCAGCCATGCATCGGCGTGCTCGCGAAGAAACAGCGCGATAGGCGTCGCGCCGACCACTTGCGTGGGCGCGCCTCCGCCGAAGGCTCCGGCGGCGTCTCGCCGAAGCGCGCTGGAACCGCTCGCGGAGGCGGAACCACTCGACAGCCGCGCCCAGGCGACCGCGCCGGTCAGGCAGAGCATGTCGAGCATCGCCGGGTCGTACTTCTCGACGCGCGCCGAGAGCACGTCGCGCTCCCACGCGCGCGCCGGCGCCTCCACGCCGTCGAGCTGCGCGATCGCTTCGCGCAGGCCGTCGAGGCCGGTCAACCGGGCCTGCGGCTCGACGTGCTGCCACGCGAACAGGAACCGCATGAAGTCCGCCGGCGTCACCGGCGCGATCTCCGCGCGCAGCCGGTTCAGCGTGTAGCGATGGATGCGCGCGAGCAGCCGCCGATCGCACCACTCCAGGGATCGGGGATCGGGGATCGGGGATCGGGACGGCGGGTTCTGCGGATCCCCGATCCCTGATCCCTGATCCCGGCCTGCGTCAGGCGAGAAGTGCCCGCGCAACACCGCCCCCTCCGACTCGACCGCCAGCAGCGCCGCGTCCGCGTCGGCCTCCGCGACCCCGAGCGATGCCGCGAGCGCCGCCGCCGTCGCCGGTCCCACGATGGAGAGGCGGCCGCGCAGCAGTTCGACGATCGCCGCCTCGCGCGTCCACGCGCGCGCCGCGCGCGCCGGCGGCGCGACGATTGACGGATCCTGCACAGCGTCGGGATGAATCGCGAGCAGTTCCGGCAGGCGTTCAGCCGCTATCCAGATCGTCAAGGGATCAGGGATCGGGGATCGGGGATCAGGAAGGCTCGGCATCCCAATCGATGCCCGAGTTGCACGACCGCTCCCGGT
>DASQAX010000159.1:0-1520 GCA_035635535.1 Vicinamibacterales bacterium
GTTCTGCGGCCGCTGGATCGTCGCCGTACCTGCGCGGCGGCCATCACCTCTTTGATCTCTTTGATGCCCGCGAGGACCGCGCTGAAGGGGACAAACTGTGCCTTCGTCATCTCCGCGATGATTCGCGCAAGCGTCGTCTTGCCGGTGCCTGGCGGTCCCCAGAGAAGAATCGACTGCAGGAGATCGCGCTCGATCGCCTCGCGCAGCGGCTTGCCGGGGGCGAGGATCTCGTCCTGGCCGACGACCTCGTCGAGCGTGTGCGGCCGCATCCGTTCGGCGAGCGGGGTACCTTCGCGCGCAGGCGGACCTGCAGGTCCGCCTCTACGATCGTTCTGATCGTCGTCGAACAGCCCGTTGCTCATCGGCGTGCCCGCCGCGCGGCGTAGATGATGACGGCGGCGGACGCCGCCACGTTCAACGATTCGACGGGCATCTCCATCGGGATGGTGACCCGTTGATCCGCGTCCGCAGCGACGCGGGCGTTCAGCCCCGGACCCTCGCCGCCAAGCAGCAGCGCGATGCGGCCGGACCAGTCCACCGCGTCGGGGTCCCATCCGCCGCGGGGAACGGCGGCGACGGCCGTTGTCTTCGTCTTCCGGATGTCCTGCATCACGCTGTCGATGGACACGCTGCGCGCCACCGGAAGGCGGAGCACGCTTCCCATGCTTCCGCGCACGGCCTTCCACGAAAACGGATTTGCCGACTCGCCGGCGACGATGATGCCCGTGACGCCGCCGGCTTCAGCCACGCGCATCAGCGATCCGAGGTTCCCCGGGTCCTGCACGTCGACGACGACGAGCGCGAACAGGCGCGCCTGTTCGAGAATCGCGTCGCTGGTCGTCGGATGGCGATGCGCGATGGCGACGATGCCGCTCGGTGTGCGAACGGGGCTGATCGCGGCAAGCACCTGCTCGCCCGCGATCGCCACGTCGATGCCCGCGTCGTTCAGCGTGCGTGCGAGCGATCCCTCCTCGGTCTCCGCATCCATCCGTGACGAGGCAACGACGACGCTCTCGATCGGGAGCGCGGCGGCGTGCGCCTCGCGAACCAGGTGCGCGCCGTCGAGCAGCAGCCTGACGCCCGCCGGGTCCGCGTCGCTCGCGAGCGCTCGATACGCGCGGACGAGCGCGTTCTGCCGGCTCGCGATCGTCTTCATCTCCGCTAATGATTGATCGGACTATGCTAAAGTCGATTTTGCCGTGAAGGACCGCATTCTCAAGCGATTCAACGATGAAATCGCCGCGCTCGAGCGGGAGCTGAAGGTCGATCTGCCGAAGGAAATCCAGCGCGCGCGCGAGTACGGAGACCTTCGCGAAAACGCGGAGTACAAGGCCGCGAAGGAACGGCAGGGCATCGTCGATTCGCGCATCTCGATGCTCAAGAAGCGTGTCGGCGAGATTCAGCTGATGAACCTCGAACGCATCCCGCACGACAAGGCGAACTTCGGCTCGACGGTCCACCTTCGCGACAAGGACGGCGCGGTCCTCGTCTACCAGCTCGTCATGCCGGAGGACGCCGAC
>DASQAX010000160.1:0-2852 GCA_035635535.1 Vicinamibacterales bacterium
CGTCGTCGTCGCCCGTCCCGCATCCACCGTCGTCCTGCTGCGGCCGGCGCATCCGTTCGACGTCTTCCTCGTCCAGCGCAGCGACAGCATCGCGTTCATGGGCGGCGCGCACGTGTTTCCCGGCGGCCGCGTGGACGCAGCGGATCAGATCGGCGATATCGCCGCGGCAAGCGACGGGATGACCGCCGCGGCGGCTCGCATGGCCGACGTGCCACCGGAGATGGCCGTCGCCTATCATGTCGCCGCGCTTCGCGAGCTGTTCGAGGAAGCAGGAGTGCTGCTGGCGCGTCCGCTGACGTCAACATCAGAAGGACGACTCGACGACTACCGGCGGGATCTGCTGGCCGGCACGACGGAATTCGCAGAGATCATCCGCCGCGAGCACCTCCGCCTCGCGTTCGACGAGCTCGCCTACTTCGCGCACTGGGTCACGCCCGAGATCGAGACGCGCCGGTTCGACACGCGCTTCTTCCTGGCTCGCGCGCCCGAAGGGCAGACGCCCGTCCACGACGAGGGCGAAACGACCCACAGCGAGTGGCTCGCGCCGCTCGCGGCGATCGACCGGTGCCGCGCCGGCCAGATCTCGCTCCCGCCGCCGACGTGGACGACATTGAGCATGCTGGCGAGGTTCGATTCGATCGACGCGGTGTTCGCGTGGGCGAGGCGGAAGCCGATTCCGCGCGTGCAGCCACGATTCGAGAAGCAGGGCGAGCGGACGCTGCTGTTCTATCCCGGCGACCCAATGTACCCGGCGGTCGAGGGATTCGACGCGGTGGACACGCGCTTTGTCCTGGAAAACCGTCGCTGGCGGCCGATTGCGCCGCACGAAACCTGAACCTGCTTACGCGGCGCCGTGGATGACGTTGCCCACGATCTGGACGACGTTGGTCTCGTTGACCGTCACGCGAAGCTCGAGCCTCCGTTTGTAGAGCAGCGGCGTCGGGAACCCGATCGTCATCGTCTTCAGCGCCGGCGAGTGGACGAGCACCAGTCCGAACGGGTTCTGCTGGGTCAACCCTTCGTTGGCGGCGGCGGCGAACGACAGGTTCACGACGTTACGGCCGTCGATGTCGAGAATCACGAACGTCAGATCGTTCGCGCCTCCCTGCTTCGCCACAGCCGCGCCAAGAAATACGCCAGGCCCGGTGAGCGCCACGAGCGAGTGATTTCCCTGGAGCGCCGGCGCACGCAGGCCCTGCGTACGCTCCGGGTCGCACACGCCGGCTGCGCAGCACGGCTCCTGACGTACGGGGGCTGGTCTCGACGATCGCGTTTTTGTCATCAGCTGTTGCCTCCTATCACGGAGACAACGCGCGACGGCCCGAATTCGAACAGCCTCAAGTCGTTTTTGTGCTTTTTGTGGGGGCACCGATCGTCAGCGGCCGGCCGGTCTCGTACCGCCGCATCGTCTTCAACACGACATCCGCCATCATGTCGATGAAGAGCGGGTCGTCGTTGACCGCCTCTGAACGCACCATCGGCAGGTCGAGCGACGCGCAGACGTCGGCCGCCTCGCGATCGAGGTCGTACAGCACCTCGATGTGATCGCAGACGAAGCCGACGGGACAGATCACGGCCGCGGCGAGCCCGTGCTCGTGTTCGCGGCGCAGGTAGTCGCAGACGTCCGGCTCGAGCCACGGATCCTGCGGGCGGCCGCTGCGACTCTGGTAGGCGAGCGCCCACCTCAGCCCCACCTGCTCCGCGATCGCGGAGCACGAGACCCAGAGCTGGTGCTGATACTGCGAGGCGTCGGCCATCTCCTTCGGGATGCTGTGCGCGGTGAACACGAGGCGCGTCCCGCCGCGGACGTCCGCGGGCAGCCGGCTCAGCGCCTCGCGCACGTGGAAGGCGTTGGCCGCGACGAACAGCGGATGGTCGAACCAGCTCTCGACGAACGTCACGTCGACGTTGCCGCCGCCGGCGCGAAGCACTTCCTGCGCCGCGGCGACGTTCTCGCGATACTGCTGGCAGCTCGAGTAGGAATGGTGCGCGGCGGCAATGAAGCCGACGGCGCGGCGCCTGCCGTCGGCGTGCATCTGCTTCAGCGTATCGGGCAGCAGCGGATGCCAGTTGCGCATGCCGACGTACACCGGCAGCTCGCGCCCCGCGGCCACCAGCCGCGAGCGCAGGCCGTCGGCCTGGCGGCGCGTCAGCGCGGTGATCGGCGAGACGCCGTCGAACAGCTCGTAGTGATGCGCGACCTCTTCGACGCGCTCGGGGCTGACGCGGCGGCCGCGAAGCACGTTCGCGAGAAACGGACGAATGTCGGCGCGCCCCTGCGGGCCGCCGAACGACACGATGAGGACGGAATCGAACGCATGCGCCACGTGTATACTCAGCGATCTCCTCCGCCAGTCTATCGGATGAAGCCCACATCCATTCCCAACCCGAAGGAAAAGATCGAGGAGCTCGGCCGGCGGATCGATCGTCTCCACCGCTCGGTGCTCGAGCCCGGCGTGCTGCGCGGCCTCGCTGCCGATCAAGTCGACGCTGTTGCCGCACCGGATGCGGGCGCCCGAGGCGCGGGCGCGCGAGGACCGCTTTCGCGCCGCGTCGGAGTCGTACGCACGGACGCTCTCCGACGATCGCGCGTTCGCCGCCAACGCGCGAACGATGGAACTGGACGGACTTCGGTGCTCGCCTACATCCTGGAATCGACGGATGGGCGGACCGACGTACTGCTGTTCTCGATGACGTGATCACCACGAAGGCGCTACGCGACGCGCGCCTTCGTGGTTTTCCTCCTAAAACGACCCGCGCGACAGCACGACGCCGGCGAGGAACCGCGACTGCTTGTTGTTGTGTCCCGTGGTCCGAATGATGCGGTAGTCACCCTGGAGCCGGACGCCGAC
>DASQAX010000161.1:0-4713 GCA_035635535.1 Vicinamibacterales bacterium
CGGCTCGCAGATTACGACGCTCGAGCCGCTGCGCCGCGCGGCGGCCGCGCTCGTGTCGCTGGCGCTGGAGCTGCGCGAGGACGGTTTCGCGCTCGAGCACGTCGACCTTGGCGGCGGGCTGGGCATCGCCTACGAAGGGCGGCCGATCGTCGACCCGGTGGACTACGCGGGGGCCGTCATTCCCGAGTTGACGCGCATCGGCCTGCCCGTCGTCCTCGAGCCGGGCCGCGCCGTCGTGGGCTACTCCGGCGCCCTGGTCGCGCGCGTCGTCGACACGAAGTGCTTTCCGGGCGGACGCAGGTTCGCGGTGCTCGACGCGGGAATGGGAGAGTTGATTCGGCCGGCGCTGTACGGGTCGTTTCACCGGATTGTGCCCGTCGTCCCGCGGGCGGGTGCCGAGAACGCCTGGGATATCGTCGGGCCGATCTGCGAGAGCAGCGACGTCTTTGCGCGCGACCGGATCCTGCCGCCGCTGCAGGTCGACGACCTCGTCGCGATTCTCGACGCCGGCGCGTACGGGTCGGTGATGGGCTCGAACTACAACCGTCACCTGCTCCCCGCCGAGGTGCTCGTGGACGAAGGACGGTGGACGGTCATTCGCCGGCGCCAGACCCTCGAGGATGTCCTCGCCCTTGAAAGCTGATTCCGGTCTCCTCATAGCATTCGAAGGGCTCGACCAGAGCGGCAAGCAGACGCAGGCGGAGCGGCTGCGCGAGCGGCTGACCGCCGAGGGACGGTCGGTGCGCCTCCTGTCGTTTCCGGACTACGAGACCGTCATTGGCGCGGAAATCGGCCGGGCGCTGCGCGGCGAGCGCCACTACACCGCCGACGTGATGCAGCTGCTCTATGTAGCGAACCGGTACGAGTGGAAGGGCGACATCGTGCGCGCGACACAGGCGGGGGCGATCGTGGTGTGCGACCGGTACCTGGCGTCGAGCATCGCGTACGGCGAAGCGCAGGGGCTCGACGCTGCGTGGCTCCGCGACATCCAGAAATACCTGCCGCAGCCCGACATCACGTTCCTGCTCGACATCGCGCCGGACGTGTCGGCGCGACGCAAGACCGTCGATCGCGACAAGTACGAGCGCGACCTGTCGCTGCTCTCACTCGTTCGCGAAAGCTACTTGCGCCAGGCCTCGCAGCCCGGCTGGGTTCGGCTGGATGCCTCGCGCGACAAGGATGCGATCGCCGAAGATGTCTTTGCCGGCGTGCGCGCGGGTCTCGAGGAGGACCCCAGCCGCGGTTAATGCTGGAAGAGACTGAGCCCAATCGACTTGCCGATGGCGTAGTAGCCAGCCGGGCTCGGGTGAATTCCATCTCCGCAATTGAACTCGGGCCGCAGCAGGTCGGGGTTTGCCGGGTCGCTCACCACCCGATCGAAGTCGATGACGCCGTCGAACGGCGCCTTCGTCCGAATCCACTGATTGACCTCGTTCCTGATCCGCGTCTTCTCCGCGTTCCAGCCGGTATTGGTTCCCGCGGGCGGCACGTTGTGACGAGGAATGATCGAGACGCCGATGACACGACGGTCTTTGGCTTTGACCTTTCGAACGATCGTCGTCATGGCGGCGATGACCTGGCCGGCCGTCGCTCCGCGCCGGATGTCGTTGGTGCCCATGAACAACACGACATCCGTGACGCCGTGATGGGAGAGCACATCGCGCTCGACGCGTTCGAGGCCCGGCGTGCTGTCGACCGGTGGCATCAGACCTTCGCGGGTGAGCGTGTTGCCGCCGATCCCTTCGTTGACCACCGCCGTGAGACGCGTGGTCTGGCCACGCCCTCCGCGCCTGCCCGCTTCGTGCTCCAGGCCAAGGCGCACGGATAACACGTCCTCCCAGCGGTCGTGGGCGTCGAGCGTGCTGCACGTGCCGTCGGTGATCGAATCGCCGAACGCGACGATCGCACCGGCGGGGGAGACGGACTCCACGTCGACCGCCTTCAGCCACCACATCGATGTCGTCGTGGCGGTGAAGGCAGTCCGGTTCTCTTCGGATGCGACATCCCCGCTGCCGTCAGCGCTTCTGTACGAGGTGACGACCGCGCCGTTGTGCTGGCTTGGCCGCACATTCGAGCCGGGAACGTACAGGCTCACGGCCAGATCCTGCTGCGCAAGCACCTGCAATCGGATCGGATCACTCCATGCGCTACCTCCGGCTGAAATCATCACGTCGGTGGTCCCGTTGAACGTGACAGGCCGGTTGGATCCGGCAGCGACGGCAGCCCCCTGGATGCGATAGCCGACGTACGTGCGGCCGATCCTCAACGCCTCTGTGCCGAACGTGTTGTCGAGGCGGATACGGATGTTCTCGCCGGGGATCGTCACCCGGGCGATCATCCGCACCGTCGCGTTCGTGATCTGAACGTCCGCCAACGACTGTTGCGAGGTACCCCACGCCGTCACGTACGTCGCGCCCGGACGCGCCACGGCGGGTCCGCGCCCTTCCTGGACCGGCAGCGAGGCGACCACAGCCCCGGCCGACACGACAAGTCCCGTCACGATCGCGATGGAGAAGGCCGCCCGGCGGGGACGCGTCTTCATGACAATCCTCCAAAGAGCCAGCTGAGGCTGCCGTGACCGAAGATGAGCGCCACCGCAAGTCCGGCGGCAACCACGCCGACGACGAGAGAATATGCGAGCAGGACCGCGATCATGCGAGCAATCGCCTGTCGACGCGTCGGCCCGTATGCACGCCTGAAGGCCACGACAGCATAGAGGACCCCGTACAACAGCAGGGCCTCGTCGAGGTATCCCCCAACAGACGAAGGGACGACCAGACGAAGCACGACGACGAGCGCCCCAACCGCGAACCAGGCCGCGTGCACGTGCAGCGCGAAATACAACTGCTGCGGATAGTGGTGTCCCCGGCGCCGCCAGGCGAGGCCGACCAGCCACGCGAAGACGGGAACCAGCACGAACATCGCCCGCGGACCCCAATGCGCGGTCGTCTCGCCGACCCATTCTCGCAACGCCTCCGGGCTGTTGAAGCCGAGGCGCTGCAGGAACGCGCTGGCTTCTGGTTCGTCGTTCGGTTCGATGATGACGGGGCGCGACGCCGGCAGCGTCGAGGCGGCGAAATAGAGCAGGCTGAATATCAGGTAGAGGCGGATGGGGGAGACCCACCTCACTCGCCGCCCCTGGAAGTGATCGCGCGTCAGAGCGCCTGGCGCCGAGAGCAGCTTCCAGACGGACCTGAAGATCCGCCCGTCCACGTGCAGCATCTCGTGCGAGAAGTCGTGAACGAAATCGTGGACGGTTCGATCGAGCGGGCCTGCCTTCTGTCCGCACGCCGAACAGAACGGGCCCGCGAGTGGCGTTCCGCAGTTGTAGCAGACCGTCGAAGAAGAGGTCGCCTCGCTCATCGGCGCAACGATTTTAGGCCAGCGCCACCGTCAGCGCGCGGACTTCCCGCGCGCCGCCCCGCAGCAGCACCTTCGCGCATTCATCCAGCGTCGCGCCGGTCGTCCGCACGTCGTCGACGAGCACCACCACACGATCGCGAATCGGCGCCACGTACAGGGGCGCCCCACGACCACAGCATGGCGACATCATGAACGCGCCACGCAGGTTGGTCCTGCGCGCGTCGGCATGCAGCGCCATCTGCGACGGCGTCGCGCGGATGCGCCACAACGCGTCGGCGACCGGACGATCGAGCCGTTCGGCGAGGTCGCGCGCCTGGTTGAACCCGCGCCGCAGACGCCGCCACGGATGCAGCGGCACCGGCACGACGCAGTCGCAGTCCTGGAGCAGGGGCCGCCCCGCGCCGTGCGTCAGCGCCGCCAGCGGCGCCGCGAGCGATCGACGTCCCTCGTACTTGAATGCGTGGATGACGTCACGCAGCGCGCCTTCGTAGCGGCCGCCCGAGATGCCGGCCGTGACATGAGCACTGGACCACCGGGGGAGCGACGCGGCCACGATGCCGCCCCAGCAGGCCGGACAGACGCAGCCGTGGAGCGGCGAGTCGAGAGGGGCGCCGCACGCCGCACAGGCGGGCGCGAGCGTCGCGGCAATCAGTGCGTCGAGGCTTCCTCGGAGAACTCGTGCCGCTCGGCGTTTCCCCAGAGGCGTTCGAGATCGTAGAAGTTGCGGCACTCGCGGCTGAAGATGTGCACGACGAAGTTGAAGTAATCGAGCAGGATCCACTGCGATTTCTCGACGCCCTCCGTCAGGTGCGGCCGCTCGCCGAATTCGGTCCTCAATGTGTCTTCCACGGAGTCGGCGATCGCCGAGATCTGGCGTGGGTTGGTGCCTGTGCAAATGACAAAATAATCGGTGAAGCCGCCAGCCTTCCGCAGATCGAGCACGACGACGTCGAACGCCTTCTTGTCCTGCACGGCGCGCACCGCGCCGATGACGCTTTTCGGAAGCTTCGGTGCCGTCTTTCTCCGCGTCGCGACCTTCTTAGATGCGCTCGTCTTCACCATGCAAGTGGTCTACCGCTCCATACAAGTGATGTTTATGGATGTGTCTCGCGACGGCGCGTGGTACGAGATCGTCGATGGGGAGTCCGCTCGCGAGCCGCTCGCGAATCGTCGTCGATGAGACGTCGCGCGTATGCGCATGGACGAGGAAAATCCGTGTGGGACCGTCGCCTGTCACCGGTTCCCGCGGCGCGGCGCACATGCGCGTCCGCAATTCCGGTGCGCGTGCAGTCGCGTGATCGATCGTGACGCTTGGACGCGCAATCACGACGAAGTGGGCGAGGTCCAGAA
>DASQAX010000162.1:0-30393 GCA_035635535.1 Vicinamibacterales bacterium
GGTGCGGACCATCTGCTCGAACTGCTCGCGCGACACGTTGGAGGTCACGTCGATCGGCGCGCCGTCCGGGCTGGGCGCCTTCGAGAGCGGCCGCTCGAGCTCGCGCTCGACGAACTCGATCTTCGCGCACGCGAACTGGTACAGCGCCTCGAGATCCTCGTCGCCGGTGATCCGCGCGTTCGCGATGATGAGGATGCGGTGCCGCACGTGATCGAACGCCAGCACCGTGTCGAACAGCATGAAGCCGCCTTCGTCCTGTGGTTCCGAGATCTCCTGCAGCGTGACCGGCTCGAACCACGCGGCGGCGTCGTAGCCGAGATAGCCGACGGCGCCGCCCGTGAACCGCGGCAGCCCGGGGACGAACGGCGAGTGGAAGCTCGCCATCAGCTCGCGCAGCATCGCGATGAACGGCTGGTCGGAACCGGACGTCTGTCCCGCGCGGTCGAGGATCGTCGCGCCGTCGCGCGAGCGAAGGATGAGAAACGGATCCTTGCCGAGGAACGAATAGCGGCCGACGTGCTCGCCGCCCTCGACGGATTCGAGCAGGAACGCATAGTCCGAGTGCTCGGCGATCTTGAGGAACGCCGACACCGGCGTCAGCAGGTCCGCCACGATCTCCTTGTGGACGGGGACGAACGTCCCGCGCTGCGCCAGCTCCTTGAATTCCTCGAATGACGTTACGCGCATGGTTGTCACACTCGCGCGGTCCGCGGACCCACAGGGTCCGCGCCGCATCGGCGATAGGCCGCCGCCTTCATCACCCCGGGCTCCGGCTTTCGACCGGTCCACCATTCGAACTGCCGCTCGGCCTGCGCGACGAGCATCGGCAGGCCGTCGAGCGTCAGGCAGCCGGCGCTGCGGGCGTCGCGCAGCAGCGGCGTCTCGGTGTCGCCATAGGTCAGGTCGTACACGAGGTGGCCGTCGAACGGGCCGCCGGGCAGCGGCGTCTCGTCGCGCGCGCTCGGGCCGCCGAGCGGCGTCGAGTTCACGAGGAGATCCCACGAGCCCGGCGGAGGAGGCCATGCCCCCGGCTGCGCGCCGCAGCCGGCCGCGACCTCGTCGGCCTGCTCGCGGCGCCGGGCGTGAACGGTCACGTGTGCGCCGCGCGAGGCGAGCGCCACCGTGACGGCGCGTGCCGCGCCGCCCGCCCCGAGCACCGCGGCGCGAGCGCCCTTCAGCGATCCCGGATAGACCGCCTCGAGCGGATCGAGGAACCCCTGGACGTCGCTGTTAGCCGCGTCCCACCCGACGTCGGTGCGCCGCAGCGTGTTCGCGGCGCCGACGGCGCGCGTCAGCGCGTCGGCGTAGCTCGCCGCGCGGAGCGCGTCGAGCTTGAACGGAATGGTGACGCTGGCGCCTGCGACGCGCATGGCGTCGGCAAAGGCGAGAAAGTCCTCGACGTCCGCGGCGCGCAACGGCACGTACACCGCGTCGAGCCCGGCGGCTTCGAACGCGGCGTTGTGCATCACCGGCGACAGCGAGTGCATCACGTGGTTGCCGACCACGCCGTAGATCGCGGTGCCGGCGCCGACGGTGCGGAAGCGGAACTCGTCGAGCATCCTCGACGCGGGAATCTGGCCGGGCGCGACGGCGCCGCCGGCGTAGGTCCACGGCGATCCGAAGCGGGACGCGAGCAGCCGCGTCGGCAGGCCCGCGTCGCCCATCGCGATCACGACGGCGTTGCCTTTCGAAGCGATCGCCAGCAGCGGGAGCGCATCGCTCAGCCGCGTCGCCGTGATCGCGATCTTGATCATCGCGGCGCCTGCCTGCCGCATCTCCGTCGCGCGGCTCGCCAGGTCCGCCGGGACGCCTTGAAAATCGTGCGACGACAGCACGATGCGACGGGGATCCCGCGCGATCACGTCCGCGAAGCCCGCGCGCCATTCGATGTCGACGTGCTCCGCGCCCGCATCGAGCGCCTCGATCAGCAGCGAGCGGCGCCGGTTCTCGTCGCCGTCGAACCTCCCGCCTTCCCACGTCGGGCGGCAGGTGGCGATGACCGGCAGGCTCCGTCCCTTCAACGCGGCCCGCACGCTCACGTCTCCCACGCCGTCCAGGCGCAGCTCGACCATGTCGGCGCCGGTCACGGCGTCACGCGCGGCGAGCAACTCGGCCATGTTCCGGCCGGTGACCGTTTCTACAAGGCGTGTTCGCGTCAATCCTCGAGCGCGCGGCGGGCGCGCGCCTCCCTAAATGAAAAAAGCCTCTTCGCCGTCGTGGCTGAAGAGGCTTGGTCTTGCCGACTTCCGGTGCGTGGTGTGTTGCTAGACGCCGGAGGCCGCCCCTTCAGTCACGGTCCCGTACCACCACCAATAGCTGGCGAAGGCGGGGGACACGAAGGGGCTAAAAAATCGCGGCATCACGTGCAAAACAGTGCTGGGACAGTACTTCAGCAGCCACGATCGTGTCAACACGCCATCCCCTTAGCCCTTGCGATCTCATGGGTTTACCCGTATCTTCAACAGTGAGCCTACCTATGAAAATCCGTTGTCTCGCTGCTCTCCTCGCCCTGCTCGTCCTGGTCGGCATCCGCCTTCCAGCGGCAACCACGTCTTTTCCCGTCGATGAGCTGAAACCGGGCATGGTCGGCGTCGGCCGAACGGTGTTCCAGGGCGACGAGCTGCAGGATTTCAAGGTTCACATCCTTGGCGTGCTCCGCAACGTCATCGGCCCGCGCCGCAACCTGATTCTCGCCAAGCTCGAGGGCGGTCCGCTCGCCGACACGGGCGTCATCGCCGGCATGAGCGGCAGCCCGGTCTATATCGACGGGCGCCTCGTTGGCGCGGTCTCGTACTCGCTCGGCCAGTTCTCGAAGGAACCGATCGCGGGCATCACGCCGATCGGGGAGATGGTCGAAGCGACCACGCAGGTCACGCCGCGGCGCCCCGCGGAACGGATTGCGCTGCAGATGCCGCTGTCGCCCGAGAACATGCGCGCGTCGCTCAAGCAGGCCTTCTCGTGGATGCGTCCGTTCGCCGAGAGCCCGAACGACGTCCAGGTGCTCGGCAACGGCCTCGACGCCAGCGTCGGCACCATGCTGCGGCCGATCGCCACGCCGCTGACCATTGGCGGCTTCGACGCGTCGGTCATCGACCCGGTCGCCTCCGCGTTCCGCGAGCAGGGTTTCCTGCCGATGATGGCGGCCGGCGGCGGCCAGGAGCCGGCAGCCAGCCGGAACCAGCCGCTGCGCCCGGGCGATCCACTCGGCGTGGCGCTCGTGACGGGCGACCTCGAGTTCGGCGCAACCGGCACGGTGACCGAGGTGGACGGCAACCGGGTCTACGCGTTCGGTCACCCCTTCTACGGCCTCGGCCCGACGCAATTCCCGATGACGCGCGCCTACGTCCACACGATTCTCCCGAGCCTCTTCAGCTCGTCGAAGCTCGCGAGCACGGGCGAGATCATCGGCACCGTGCAGCAGGATCGCGCGACCGCCATCGCCGGCACGCTCGGCGCCGGCCCGACGCTGATCCCGATCAACCTGAAGCTCACGTCCGACCACGGGTCGATGAAGACCTTCAAGATGTCGGTCGTCAACGATCAGCTGTTCACGCCGCTGCTCGCCTACGTGTCGATTCTCAACACGCTGTCGTCCTACGAGCGGCAGAACGGCGCGGCCAGCTACGCGGTCCGCGGCAGCGCGATGGTCAAGAAGTACGGCAAGGTCGACTTCGAAGATCTCTTCACCGGCGACACCCCCTCGGTCGGCGCCGCCGCCTACGTCGTCGGCCCGATCAATTTCCTGCTGCGCAACGCATTCGAGGACGTGGACATCGAAGGGCTCGACCTCGAGATCGACGCCAGCGAGCAGGCGAAGACCGCGACGCTCGAGCGCGTCTGGATCGACGGCAACCGTCCGAAGCCGGGCACCACGGTCACGCTGAAGGCGCTGATGCGGACGTATCGCGGCGAGGAGATCACGCGCTCGGTGCCGGTGGAGATTCCGGCCAACGCGCGCGGGAGCGTCTCGATCATGGTCGCGGACGGCAGCCGCCTCTCGCAGATGGAAGCGCGCGAGCTCCAGCTGCAGCCGCTGCAGACGCGCGACCTGGCGCAGATGATTCGCGTGCTCAACCAGACGCGCAAGAACAACCGCCTGTACGTGCGGCTCGTCACGCCCGACGCGGGCGCCGTGGTGAAGGGCGAGTCGCTCTCGTCGCTGCCGCCGTCGGTGCTGGCGGTGATGGAATCGGACCGCAACGGCGGCAGCTTCAAGCCGCTCGGCGCCGCGCTGCTGGGCCAGTGGGAAATCACCACCGATCACGCGGTCAGCGGCTCTCGCACCCTGACGCTGTCGCTCGATAACAATTAGGGTGGGCGGACCTGAAGGTCCGCCCCTACAGCACCAATGACAAGAAGATTTCATCGCGCCGCATTTGCGCTCGCGGCCGTGTGTACGGGCGCGTCGGTCGTCTACGCGGCCAATCCCACTTTCTGGCAGGTCTCGAACGAAGCCGAGTTCGCCAGGGGCGACGTCGAAAACCTGTCGATCGACGGCTACGGGCGCCTGACGCTCGGACCGACGACGACCTCCGTCTACGACGCCAGCGCGCCGTTCCTCTGGTCGATGATCAGCGGCCCCGACGGCTCGACCTACGTCGGCAGCGGCAACGAAGGGCAGATCTATCGCGTCGATTCGAGCGGCAAGGGGTCGATATTCTTCGACGCCGAAGAGCTCGAGGTTCACGCGCTGGCGCTGGCGCCCGGCGGCGGCGTCTACGCCGCCACCTCACCCGACGGGAAGATCTACAAGATCGACGCGGCGGGCAAGTCGACGGTCCTCTTCGACCCGCCGGACAAGTACATCTGGGGTCTCGCGGTCGACAAGGCCGGCAACGTCTTCGCCGCGACCGGTGACAAGGGGGTCGTCTACAAGATCACGCCGGACGGAAAGGGATCGGTCTTCTACCAGACGAAGACGACGCATGCGATCTCGCTGGCGATCGAGAACGACGGCCATCTGCTCGTCGGCACCGAGTCGCCGGGGCGCCTGTTCCGGCTCGACGCCAACGGCAAGCCGTTCGTCCTGCTCGATTCGCCCTACAACGAAATCCACACGCTCAGGCTGGACCCGAAGGGCGTCATTTACGCGGCAGCGGTGAGCGGGGCTGGCGGCTCGATGCCGTCGACTCCTCCACCGTCGAGTGCGGAGCCGTCAACCTCGTCGACACCGACGGTATCCGTCTCGACCGAGATCACCGCGATTGCGGTTCTCGATTCGACGCCCCAGGGCGGGCCGGCGACTGCGACGCCCGAGCGCTCGAATACGGGTCCCTCTGCCGGCGGCGTCTACCGCATCACGCCTGACGGCGTGTGGGATTTGATCTGGAGCTCGCGCGAGGATTCGCCCTACGATGTCGCGCTCGAGCCGGACGGCAGCGTGCTGGTCGGCACGGGCAACAAGGGCAAGATCTATCGCCTCTCCGGCGATCCGCTCCAGCCGACGCTGCTGACCCGCGCAACCGCCCAGCAGGTCACCGCGCTGATGCGCGACGGCCAGGGACGCGTGACGTTCACGACGTCCAACCCCGGAAAGGTCCTGCGGCTGTCGCCGGCCCGGGCCGACCGCGGCACCTACACGTCCGACGTACGCGACGCGCAGACGATTGCGACGTGGGGAGCCATTCGCTGGCAGGCTGGCGTGCCCCAGGGGACTCGCGTCGAGATCGCGACGCGGTCCGGCAATACGCGGACCCCTGACGAAACCTGGAGCGACTGGACGACTCCGTACACGGTTCAGGAAGGCAGCCCCATCTCGAGCCCGCGCGCACGCTACCTGCAGTGGCGCGCCGTGCTCACCGGCAACAAGGGCGACGCGCCGCTGCTGACGTCGGTGACCGCCGCCTACCTGCCGCGCAACATCCGGCCGGACGTGGTGTCGATCACGATCAATCCTCCGGGCACCGTGTTCCAGCGTCCCTTCCCGACCGGGGATCCCGAAATTGCGGGATTCGACGGCGACGTTCTCGACCGCCGCAACGCGCCGCAGCCGGGCGGCGGCACCGGGGGACCCAACGTCGGCCGCCGGGTCTACCAGAAGGGGCTCCTCACCTTCACGTGGCGCGCGCAGGACGAGAACCGCGACGAGCTGATCTACGACGTCTTCTACCGCCGCGAGGGGGAGACGGCGTGGAAGCTGCTCAGGCGCACGCTCGCCGACGAGATCGTCGTCTGGGATACCTCGTCCGTGCCGAACGGCCGGTATGTCATCCGCGTGGTGGCCTCCGACGCGCCGTCCAACTCCCCGTCGACGGCGTTGACCGGCGCGCTCGAGAGCACCGCGTTCGACATCGACAACACGCCGCCGGTGATCACGGTCACCAGCGTCGGCCGCCAGGGCGGACGGCTGGCGATCGCGTTCGACGTGCGGGACGAGAATTCAGCGGTGCAGAAGGCCGAGTACTCGCTCGACGGGGACCGCTGGCAGACGATTTACCCGAAGGACGGGATTGCCGACTCGCGCCTCGAGCAGTACGAGCTCGTGCTCGACGGGGAGCCGGGAACGCGTGGGGTGATCATCCGCGCGACCGACGCGCTCAACAACATCGCGAGCGCGCGCGGCGACGTCCTGACGCCGCCGGCGGCACCTGCCCCGCCGAAGCGATAAGGCAGGCGCGAAGGCGGAGCCTGCCCGCCGAAGCGATCGCGCAACGAAGCGCGAAGGCGGGTCAAGCCGTCGATGACGTCGGGGCGATCGAGGTAGACGGCGAGTCGGGTTTCGGCGCCGTGTCGGGCGGCCGCGGCGCGGGAGCCAGCCTGACGGGCGCCGGGTCGATCAAGGCCTGCGCCGACGCCTTTACCGTCGTCCGCGCCAGCACCCATACCATGTTGACGGCGACCGGCGCCCCATCAGACCCCTGCGCCGGCGTAAAGCGCGACTGCTTCACCGCGTTGAAGACCGAGCTGACGTCGTCGATCTGCACGGCGGTGTCGTGGCGGCGGATGCTCGCGCGTTCGGAGAAGAGCACCTCGTAGTTGGCGACGCGCCCTTCGCGCGTCACGACCGTGGCAAGCGCGAAGACGGCGTCGTCACCGGGCACCGATTCGAGCGCGAGCGCCGCGCCATCGAGCGAGCGGGGCGGCGCGGCCATCGCGTAGTCCAGGCGCATCGGGTTCTGGTCGGAGCCCGGGTTGGCCAGGACCTGGATCATCCCGGCGAGCGAATCGGGGTTCTCGTCGCTCGTCAGCGAGACCACGGTGACGGCGACGCACAGGCAGGCGGCCAGCGCGAAGGACGCGCCGACTGCGGGCCAGAAGAACCGCATGTCGGTGCACATGTCGCGCACCTGCGCCCACATCGACTGCTCGCGTTCCGTCTGGATGCGCGTCAGGACCTCCGACTGAACGGAGGTGAGGCTGTCGTCGGCTTCGACCGCCGAGCGCAGCGCGCACGACGTGAGGCGGAGCGACACGCCGATCAGCTGCATGTCCTCGACGCGCGCGGCGCAGACGCCGCACCAGCGCAGATGCGATTCGAGCGCCACCTGGTCGGTGACGGCGAGCTCGCGGTCGACGAACGCTTCGAGCATCCCCTGTGCGACGCGGCAATCCAAGTACGGAATCATGACCGAATCCCCAGCAGCTCCTCGCGCAACGCCTGACGCGCGCGTGTGAGCCGCGACTTGACCGTCCCCACCGCGACGTCGAGGCTGAAGGCGATCTCTTCGTAACGCAAGCCGTCCACTTCGCGGAGCACCAGCGCCGTTCGTTGATCGAACGGCAGCTGTTCCATGGCGGCCCAGATTCGCGCGGCGGTTTCCTTGCTCGCGAGCAGTCGGTCGGGGAGTACCTCGCTGGTCGCTTCGATCTCGCCGCACCGCTGCAGGTGGTCGTCGAGCGACACCAGATCGGCGCGGCGGCGCCGCCGCCACCAGCGCTGCCGGTTGCGCGCCTGGTTGACGACGATCCGGTAAATCCAGGTGCGCAGGGCGGACTGGCCGCGGAAGCGGGAGAGGGTCCGGAAGACGCGCAGGAACACCTCCTGCGACAGGTCGAGCGCTTCGTCGCGATCGCCCAGGAGGTGGAACGCGAGGTTGAAGACGGTCCGCTGGTGAGCCGCGACGAGATCGGCACACGCCCGTTCGTCGCCGGCAACGCACCGCTCGATGAGCGCAGCTTCGCCGCTATCGACTCCTGACCAGCTGATGGCGCCGGCGTTTTTCACAAGAGCTCCGGATGCAGGGTTATTCATCGGAGTCTACACTGGAAATTTGGACACCGCAGCCGCCCGAAAGTTCCTCCGGAGGATGATGTTACGATCCTGTCGTCCATGAAACGCGGGGTTCTGGCCGGAATAACGGGGGCAATCCTGCTCTCGGGGGCGGTGTTCGCCTGGAACGCCGTCCGCCAGGAGCGGGAGTTCCGCCGCCTGATTGCGGCTGGCGACGCCGCCATCGCCCGCGACCAGACCTACGAGGCCATCGAGGCGTTCAGCGGGGCGCTGGCGCTCAAGAACGACTCGATGCTGGCCTACCTGAAGCGCGGCGACAGCTACCGGCGCCGGGGCGAATTGAGCGCCGCGTTGCGCGACCTGCGCGAGGCCTCCTCGGTCGACCCGACGGCGACGCGGCCGCTCGAGCTGCTCGGCGACGTCAACATCGCGATGGGACGCTACGAGCGGGCGACGGAGGCCTACCGGCGCTACCTCGCCCTCGACGATCGCGCGCCGCACGTCCTCTACAAGCTCGCGCTCGCCCTGTACCGCAACGGCCAGGCGCAGGCCGCGCTGGAGCCGCTGCGCCGCGCGGTGGCGCTCGACGATCGATTTGCCGAAGCGCACTACCTGCTGGCGATGTGCCTCGAGGACCAGAGGCACGACGACGATGCCGTGCGGTCGTTCACGCGGGCGCTGGAGATCAATCCGGCGCTCGGCGCGGCCCGCGAGGAGCTGGCCGTCCTTCAGCTCGCGCACGGCAGGACGCGCGAAGGGATCGAGCAGCTCGAAGCGCTCGCGGCGCTCGAGCCGTCGCAGCCGCAGCGGCTGGTGAACGTGGGACTCGCCTACGCGCGGGCCGGACGCACCGACGCCGCGATCACCGCGCTCGGGCGAGCCGCCGAACGGTATCCCGAGGCCGACGGCGTCTACGTCGCGCTCGGCCAGGTCTGGCTCGAGACCGCCGAAGCGCACAACGATCGCGTCGCGTTGAGCAAGTCACTCGAAGCGCTGCAGCCGGCGGCCTCGCGGCCGGACGCCACGAGCGACACGCTCACCCTCTACGGCCGCGCGCTCTTCCTCTCCGGCACCGTCGACGAAGCCGAGCGCACGCTGGAGCTGGCGGCATCGCGCTTCCCGGCCAATCCGAACGCGTTCCTGTATCTCGCGGCCGCGGCGGAGCGCCGCGGGCATGTCACCGCGGCGCGCGAGGCGCTCGCCAGGCATCTCGGCCTCGTCGGCGATCACCCGACCGACCCGGCGCTGCTGGCGCTGCGAGCCGACGTGCAGTTCAGGCTCGGACAGGTCGACGCCGCGCGCGCATCGATCGCGGAAGGCCTCACCATCGACCAGCGCAACGCGGCGCTGCTGCAGCTGCGCAGGAAGATCGGATAGGCGGACCTGAAGGTCCGCCTCTACGTTCGTTTGGCGTGACGACGTTCGTTTTGGCGTGACGACGTTCGTCTTCGCGCGATTACGTTCGCTTTCGCGTGGCCGGTCGTAGAGGCGGACCTTCAGGTCCGCCTGCGGGTCACGGGATCCAGGGCATCACGTAATCCGTCCCCGAGAAAATTGAAGCCGAGGACCAGGAACGCGATCGCCAGTCCCGGAAAGATCGTCAGGTGCGGTGCGTCGAGCAGATGCGTGCGCCCGCCGTTCAGCATCGTCCCCCAGCTTGGTGTCGGCGGCTGAACGCCGAGCCCCAGGAAGCTGAGCGCCGCCTCGGCGAGAATCGCGCCGCCCATTCCGAGCGTGGCCTGCACGGTCACCGCGGGAAGCGCCGTCGGGATGATGTGCCTGGCGAGAATCCGCGGCGTCTTCGCGCCGAGCGCCCGCGCGGCCTGCACGAACTCGAATTCGCGCGCGCGCAGCACCTGGCCGCGCACCAGCCGCGCGTAGCCCACCCAGCCGATCAACGAGAGCGCGAGCACCACGTTCGCCAGGCTCGGCCCCAGCACCGCGACGAGCGCGATCGCCAGCAGGAGCCCTGGAAACGCCAGCAGGATATCGACCACGCGGCTGATCGTCTCGTCGACGGTGCCGCCGAAGTAGCCGGCGATGGAACCGAGGACCGTGCCGACCAGCGACGAGATCGACACGACGACGAGGCCGACGAGCAGGGAGATGCGCGCGCCCGCGAGCACGCGCGAGAAGATGTCGCGCCCCAGCTCGTCGAGCCCGAACCAGTGCGTGGCCGACGGTCCGTCGAGACGCCGGGCGAGCTCCTGTGCGGACGGATCGAAACGGGTGACTGCCGGACCGAAGAGCGCCGCCACGATCGCGACGAGCACGATTGCCGCGCCAATCCTACTCATACCGGATACGCGGGTCGACGAGCCCGTACAGAAGGTCGGTCACGAGATTCATCCCGACGTAGGTGACCGCGATGAGCAGGATGCACCCCTGGACGAGCGGATAGTCGCGAAAGCCGATCGACTGGATCAGCAGGCGCCCGATGCCCGGCCACGCGAAGATCGTTTCGGTAATCACCGCGCCGGTGAGGACGGCGCCGAACTGCAGGCCGATCAGCGTGATGACCGGGATCAGGCTGTTCCGGAAGGCGTGGCGCACGACCGCTCGCGCGCGCGACGCTCCCCGCGCGCGCGACGCCGTTACGTACTGCTCCCGCAGCTCTTCGAGCACGGTCGCCCGCGTCATGCGCGCGAGGATGGCCGACAGCGCGGCGCCGAGCGACACCGCTGGGAGCACCAGGTGCGCCAACGTTCCGCGTCCGGAGACCGGCAGCCATCCGAGCTCGATCGAGAACACGATCGCCAGCAGCGGGCCGAGCCAGAAGTTGGGAATCGAAATACCGAGCAGCGACAACGTCGTCGCGCCATGATCGACGGCCGTGCCGCGCCAGACCGCGGCCGCGATCCCGAGCGGAATGGCAAAGGCGACCGCCACGAGCATGGCGGCGGCAGCGAGCTCGATCGTTGCGGGCATCCGTTCGAGGATCGCCCCGGTGACCGGCTGGTTCGTGCGCAGCGATCGTCCGAGGTCGCCCCGGACCGCGCCGCCGAGGAAGCGCCCGTACTGTTGGACGAGCGGCCGATCGAGGCCCAGGCGCGCGCGCAACTCCGCCACGTCCTGCGGCGAGGCGGACTCGCCGAGCATCGCCTGCGCGGGATCGCCGGGAATCAGGTGAATGAGCGAGAAGACGAGTGTCGCGACGCCGAGCAGGACCGGAATCGTGAGCGCGAAACGGCGCGCCAGGAACCGCAGCACGACACGATCTTAGCCGCGCTCGCGAACCTCAGCCCTGCGTCTCGTCCTCGTTGGCGCCGAGCACGTCCTGGGCAATGGCCACTTCATCCCTGGGCAGGCCGGCGGCGTCGAGCGCATCCTCCGCATTGGAGTTGCCGAGTGTGTTCGGGCCGTCCTCAACCGCGCCCTTCTTCAGGTCCTGGTCGTTGGGTTCGTTCGCGCGCTGATCCATACCGACCCCTCCATGCAGATGGGATGCCCGCGGAGTCTAGCAGCTTTCGGCCAGCCCTTCTACAGCCTACAGCGGCTTGTACCGCCGCTGATCGTAGAGGGCGCCCAGCAGCGGCGTGATTCCCCCCCGGAACGTCCGCGTGTGCGACGCCAGTTCGTGACCGTCGTCGGACTTCTGATCGCTCCACGCTTCGATGGCCGTGAAGTGGTTCGTCCTGTCGAGCTGGTGCACGATGTCGAACCGGACGTTCCCCGGTTCCCTGCGGCTTTGATCGACAAGCGGCCGCATGAGCTGCATCGCGGCGTCGCGGCTGTTGCCCGGCACGTCGATGTGGGTCACGACGTACACGTTCGCACGCCCCTCGCCGGGAGGCGTCACCATCGTCCCGATGCACCGCCGTTCGTCGAACGGCGCGAGCAGCAGCGGTGCGAGGCGTTCACGCAATTGACGCGTCCCCGTGGCGCCCATGTTGCCGGTAAGCGCCTGCTGATCCTTCCAGACCTCGAGCAGGACGTACTGATTGGGTTCCGTCGTCCGCTGCAGCGCCTCGGCGCGAACCGCGCCGCCGTGGCGATCGTTGTCGGCAAGCTGCTTCAGAAGCGCTGCCACCTGATCGCGGGAGGCCGGCGTCGCCTCGACGTAGCTGACAAGATAAAGCGTCGCGTCGCTCTGCGCACCAAGGCTGTGAACCGAGAGGAGCGCGACGACGATGGTCTGTAGCAGGCGGCGCATCATCTGTCCTCCTGATCGTTATGGTGTGGGCGTCCAGCGTTTGACCAGCCGCGACCGGATTATCCCCTTATCGCGCGTCAAGAGCGGCAGATTTAGCGTCTCGCCCGTCGCAACGATGACCCTGTCGGCTGGATCGCGGAACGTCCCCGCCAGCCTGGCGACGCCGGCCGCGATGAGGGGTGATATGGGCACACTTCGAACCGTACGGGGATGGGCCGCCGCTTCGACCCATTCTTCGAACGGAATCGGCAGGATCAACCGTCTTTGTCCGACAAGAATCGCGACTTCGAGCAGGCTGACGTCGGACAGGAAGGGGCGTCCATCGGCGGGAAGCGCGTCCAGTGCCGCGATCATGGGCTTGCCCAGTCGGGAATCGGCGTTGACCCACCAGATCCACGCATGCGTATCGAGCAGCGGCGCGGGCGTCATTTATCGACGTCCACATCCGGTTCCCAATCCTCGAGCACCGGCGCGAGCGGGTCGCCGTGCCACGTGGCCTTCCCGCACTCGCGCAGACGCATCCATGGACGCTCGTCGGCATCTCCCGCCGGCACGAGCCGCGCGACCACGCGCCCCCGCTTGGTGATGGTGATCGATTCGCCGCGATGGTGCACGCGATCCAGCAATGAGAGGCACTTGGCCTTGAACTCGGCAGCCGGCATAATCATGTGACCAGTCTATCTGACTAGTCTCTCCTTTGTCTAAAAAGGCGCCCTGGCGGCCCCGCTGTTCATCCGCGATCCGCCCCGGCGCCGTCCAACCCGAGTCGCGCCAACGTCTTCAGCAGTCCCTGGCGCGACAGCCCGAGACTGCGCGCGGCCTGCGCGCGGTTGCCGGCCGCGCGCCCCAGCGCAACCTCGACGAATCGACGCTCGAACTGCTCGCGCGCCTCGGCAAGCCGCCCGGACGACACGCTCGTCGCGGCCCCGACGACCGACGGGAGCATGGCCGGCCGCACCCACCCCCGCGGCGGCGCCGCCACCGCGAGCGTCGCGATGACGTTCTGCAGCTCCCGAACGTTCCCCGGCCAGTGGTAGCGCGCCAGTTCCGCCAGCGTCGCCGGCGAGAGGCGCGCCTTCGAGCCGGTACGCGCCGTCGCGGCGTTCCAGCAATGCTCGGCGAGGACCGGGATGTCCGCCGGCCGGTCTCGCAACGGCGGGATGTGGATGCGGACGACGTCGAGTCGATAGAGCAGGTCGTGTCGAAAGCGGCCCGCGGCCGCTTCCGCGCGCATGTCGCGGTTGGCCGCGGCGACGACCCGCACGTCGACCTTGCGGCTGAACGACTCTCCGACACGCCTGACTTCCTGCTGCTGCAGGGCGCGAAGCAGCTTGGCCTGGGCGCGCGCCGACAGATCCGCCACTTCGTCGAGGAGCAGCGTGCCGCCGTCGGCTTCCTCGAACAGGCCCGCGCGATCGACGACCGCCCCGGAGAACGCGCCGCGCGCGTGTCCAAACAGCTCCGACTCGAGCAGCTCCTCGGGCAGCGCGGCGCAGTTGACGTCGCAGAACCGCCGTTCGCGCCGGGGACTCAGCTGATGCACCGCCCGCGCGACGAGCTCCTTCCCGACGCCGCTTTCGCCTTCGATAAACACCGCGAACGGAGCGGCGGCCGCGCGAACGATCGCCTTGCGGACGCCGGCCATCGCCTCGCTGACACCGAGCAGCTCGGGAACCGCGGCGGCGGCCCTGGATTCCTCGCGGCCGGCGGCAAGCAGCGCGTCCACGCGCGGCGCGGCGACGACGGCGACGAGATCGAGCAGCTCGGCGGCATCGGCTGGCGGCTCGCGATCGATCGGCCACCGGCACGCGATCGCGCCGACGAGGCGCGATCCAAACCGGATCGGCACACCGACTTCCCATCCCCCCGCCTGGCGCTCGGGACCGATGGCGAACGCGGCTTCGAGCACGCGCGAGCCGAGCCTGGTCGGCAACCCGTCGCCAACGCTGCAGAGCGGCGTCACCGGGCCCGCCGCGCATGAAAGAAGATCGAGACGGCTCGCGTGAAGCTCGCTCGCCACGCGCGCGATCAGCCGTCGAATCGCCTCCTTCTCGTCATCGTCCTCGTGTGCCGCCCGTAGCAGCGCGACGGCCAGCGACGACGGCCGCTGGTGGGCGCAGACAGGCAGCGAGTCGGTCTGTGGCGTGGTGCCGGCGAGGCGGCGGCCGATTTCACGCCGGAGCAGCGGCGGCGCCAACGGAGCGATTCGCTTCAAGCGAGCAAGATGTGGCGCGGCGGCATCCCGCCGGTGGGCCCGGTGGAGCGCATCGACCCAGGACAGGCGCGCCCACGCGGCGCGGTACGGCGTCCTCGCCGCGCGCGCGGCGGCGATCGCCGCGTCGAACGCCACGGCGCCGCGCGTCAGGTCGCCGACGGCGGCGAGCAGCGCGAGATCCGCGACGTGGGCGATCGCGCGGCACGTTTCGTCCTGTGTCTCCGCGGCGTAGCTCTTCAGATCCGCGGCGCAACGGCCCGCGTCGAACAAACGCCCCTGCGCCAGCAGGCAGCGCGTCTTGACGTCGTAGCCGTACGCCGCCACCGTGTGGTCCAGCGCCGCAATGGCGCGAACGTCGAAGTCCGGCAGCTCGCTGATGCGTCCCTGCCACAGAAGGGCGTCCGCGAGAATCGCCTCGGCCCACGCGGTCAGCTCCACCGTCAGCTGCGTCGCCTCGAGCGCCGCGCGACAGAGCGCCTCCGCTTCGACCAACGCGGCATCGGCGACGTGCAAGGTCGCCTCCCACAACCGCCCGGTGACGACGAGGTCGTCGGCGCGGGCGGCCTGGGCCAGCCGAATCGATTCCTCGAAGGCGTCGAACGCCTTCTTGGATTGGCCGCGTTCCATGAGCATCCGCCCGAGCTGGATGGCGAGGACCGCGCCGTGACGGCCGGCGCCTCGTCGCGCCAGCGCCGCCGTGACGTCGCGAAGCAGCCGCTCCGCCGCGGCGTGACGACCGCTGGCCGCGAACCCGGACGCCCGAGCGGCGCGCGCCAGCAGCTCCGCGACATGAGGCGATGGCCGTTCGGCGGAATCCGCCACGTACGCCGCCCTCGCCTCCCGCACGAGCGCGGGCACGCCCGGTGTCGAGCGTAGTGTCAGCAGCAGGTGCGGGCGAGGCGATCGAGCCGATGCGTGAAGCAGCGCCGCGTGAGCCCGCGCGGGATCCGCGCCCGAGTCCAGCAGCAGCAGCGTTCGCTCGTCGAGCTCCGGCGCGCCGATGATGCACGCGCGGATGTACGCATCGATTGCCATCGCCACGAATCCACGGCCGGTGGCGGCGGCGACAATCGCGTCCGTCGCGGCCGCCAGCCGCTGCGGCCGTGGCACGGCGGCCACGATCCACCGGGGATGACCGTCGCGTCCGTGGTCGAGCGCTTCGAGCAGTGGCGTGAGGTCGGCAGCGTCATCAAGTCGCAGCATGCCGTGCGCACAATGCAACCGGGACGACGATCGAAAAGCTTCGGGAAAATCATCGAGGGCGGCGAGACAGCGCAGAAACTGCCGCGTCGAGACCGGCCTGACGGTGAGGTTTTCTCAACGCCGTATACAATCACGTTCGATGTTGCGCTTCCTCAGCGCCGGCGAATCGCACGGCCAGGCGCTGGTGATCACGCTCGACGGCATGCCGGCCGGCCTCGACCTCGACATCGACGCGCTCAACGCGCAGCTCCGGCGCCGGCAGGGCGGCTACGGCCGCGGGCGGCGGATGGCGATCGAAAGCGACCGCGCCGAGATTCTCGCCGGCGTTCGCCACGGCCGCACGACCGGCGCACCGGTCGCCATGCTCATCCGGAATCGCGACTGGGTGAACTGGCAGCAGACGATGCATGTCGAGCGCGAGATGCCGGAGTCGGCGTCGGGAACGAAGCGGGCCGACGTCACGCGGCCGCGCCCCGGGCATGCGGACCTGGCCGGCGCCATCAAGTACGGCCACGAAGACATCCGAGACGTGCTGGAGCGGGCCAGCGCCCGCGAAACGGCGTCGCGCGTGGCGGCCGGATCGCTCGCGCGGCAGCTCCTCGGCCGCTTCGGCATCCGCATCGCCAGCCACGTGTCGTCGATTGGCGACGTGGCGCTGCCCGACGCGCGCACCGTGTCGTTCGAGGAAGCCCGCTCGATTGACGAGGATGCGCCGCTGCGCTGCGTGGACGCGGAGCTGCAGCAGAAAATGATCGCCTTCATCGATGCCGCGAAAGAGGCCGGTGACACGGTTGGCGGCTCGTTCGAGGTGATTGCGACCGGTGTGCCCCCGGGCCTCGGCTCCTACGTGCAATGGGACCGCAAGCTCGATGGCCGGCTGGCGCAGGCCGTGATGTGCATCCATGCGATCAAGGCGGTCGGCATCGGCATCGGGCCGGAGGCCGCGTTCCGTCCCGGCTCGCGCGTGCACGACGAAATCCTGCCGCCGCGGTCCGAGGCAGCGACGCCTGCGCGGCCGACCAACCGCGCGGGTGGCCTCGAGGGCGGCGTCACCAACGGCGAGGACGTGCGCGTCAGCGGCTTCATGAAGCCGATCGCGACGCTGATGAAGCCGCTGCGCTCCGTTGACCTGAACACCTTGACCGAAGCGCCGGCGGCGATCGAGCGGAGCGACGTGTGCGCGGTGCCCGCCGCCGCGGTCGTGGGCGAAGCGATGGTCGCGCTCGTGCTCGCAGACGCCTTCCTCGAGAAGTTCGGCGGCGATTCGATCGACGAAATCGCGCGGCACTACGAGGCGACGGCGGAGCAGGTCCGCCGCCGGTTCACGTCGCGCACGACCGCGTGACGCATCCGTGATCCGTCCGATCCTCCGCTACGGTGCCGACGTGCTGCACCAGCCCGCGACACCTGTCGCCGACATCTCACCGGACATCCTGCAACTGGTCGAGGACATGATCCAGACGATGTATGCGGCGCCCGGCATCGGACTCGCCGCCACGCAGATCGGCGTCCCGCTGCGCATATTCGTCGCCGACGTCTCGGCCGGCCGCAGCCTCGCGGACCTCATCACCTTCATCAACCCCGAATTCGTCGAACGTGACGGGATGCAACTCGAAGAGGAAGGGTGCCTGAGCGTCCCAGGCTTCAACGCGACGCTGGCCCGGCCCTCGCGCGCCGTCGTCAAAGGTCTCAATCGAAACGGTGCGGAGCAGGTGATCGAAGGAACCGGCCTGCTCGCCCGCTGCTTCCAGCACGAGATGGATCATCTCGAGGGGACGGTATTCGTCGATCGCCTCCGCGGCCTGCAGAAGGATCTGATCGTCAGGAAGATCAAGAAGCTGTCGCGCGCCGGCAAATGGTAGTGGTGTTCTTCGGGACGCCGCGCTTTGCGGTGCCCACCCTCCAGCTCCTGCTCGACTCCCCTCACACCGTCGCGGGCGTCGTCACGCAGCCGGATCGGCCACGCGGCCGCGGCCAGAAGGTGACCTACGCGCCCGTGAAGGAGCTCGCGCTCGAACGCAGCGTGCCGGTGTTCCAGCCGGATCGCCTCAAGCCACCGGAAGTCGCCGAGACGCTGCGCACCTGGCGCGCCGACGTCGCGGTCGTCGCGGCCTACGGGCGCATCATTCCCGAGCACCTGCTGACGATTCCGCGCCTCGGGACGATCAACGTCCATGCGTCACTGCTACCGAAATACCGGGGCGCGGCGCCCGTGCATCGCGCCGTGATGAACGGCGACCGCGAGACCGGTGTCACCATCATGCGCGTGGTCAAGGAGCTGGACGCGGGCCCGACGTTCGCAAAGGTCACGCGCCCGATTGCCCTCGACGAGACGAGCGACGTCGTCGAGGACGCGCTCGCCGCGCGTGGCGCGGAGCTGCTCCTCGCCGTGCTGGAACAGATGGCCAGCGGAACCGCACGGGAGGAACCGCAGGACGACACGCAGGCAACCTACGCGCACCGGCTGACGAAGGAAGAGGGGCTGATCGACTGGTCGCAGCCGGCGCTGTCCATTCACAATCGCGTGCGGGGCCTGTATCCGTGGCCGCATGCGTATACGTTCCTGAGAGGGACGAGACTGATCATTCGCCGGACACAGGTCGATTCGGCGGGGCGTAAAGCCCCGCCCTACGAACCTGGCAAAGCCCTGCCCTACGAATGTGGTGGAACGGTTCTGACGGTCGAACCGGAGGCCATTCACGTCGCGACGGCCGATGGCGAGCTGGCCATCGTCGAGATTCAACCCGAGGGACGGCGGCCGATGTCGGTTCGCGATTTCACCGCGGGGCACCGGCTCGCGCCGGGCGACGTGTTCGCGCCGTCATGACCGCGCCCGCTCGAACCGCGGCCTATCACGCGGTTCGGGCCATCACCGCCGCCCGGTCGGACCTGCCGACCGCGCTCCACGCCAGCCGCGAGCATCTCCGCGACGACCGCGACCGATCGCTCGCCGCGGAAATCGTCACCGGAACCCTGCGGTGGCAGCGCAGCCTCGACCATCTCATCGAGCACTACTCGAAGCGGCGCATCGGCAGGCTCGATCCTGAAGTCGTCGCCATCCTGCGTCTCAGCCTGTATCAACTGCTCCACCTCGATCGCGTCCCGGCTTCCGCGGTCGTGGACGATGCGGTGGATTTGACCCGGGCGGCGCGGAAGCCGAGCGCGAGCGGGTTCGTCAACGCCGTGCTCCGGGCGACGCTCCGCCAGAAGCACAAGCTTCCACTGCCGGGACGGCCGGAGGACACCGCGGACCGAGACGCCGCGCTCGCCTATCTCGGCGTGACGCATTCGCATCCCGACTGGCTGGTCGCGCGCTGGCTCGATCGATACGGCTTCGAGGCGACGGAACGCTGGGTGCGGTTCAACAACGAGACGCCGCCCTTGACCGTGCGCGTGAACCGGCTGCGCGCCACGCGGGAGCAGGCCGTCGCCGCGCTCGCTGCGGACGACGTCGAAACGCAGCCAACGCGCTACGCGCCCGACGGCCTGGTGATCACCAGTGGCAACCCGTTGCGCCGGCCGGCCGATGGCCTGGTATTCGTCCAGGACGAGGCGTCGCAACTGGTGCCGATGGTGGCGGCCGTGTTGCCGAACGAACGCGTGCTCGACCTCTGCGCGTCGCCGGGCGGCAAGACGATCGCGATGGCGGCGGACATGGAGGAGACCGGCACGCTCGTCGCCAGCGACGTGCGGCCGCGGCGGCTGGCACTGCTTCGCGATACCGTGCGCGTGTCGGGCGCCCGGAGCGTCAACGTGGTGCGCGTTCCCACGGATGGCCCGTTGCCGTTCGGCGCCCGGTTCGATGCCGTGCTCGTCGATGCGCCCTGCTCCGGCCTGGGCACGATCCGGCGCGACCCCGACATCCGGTGGAGACGTCGCGAGGACGACCTGCCTTCGCTCGCCCGCGACCAGGTGGCGTTGCTGATGCGCGCCGCCGACGTCGTCCGCCCGGGCGGACGCCTCGTCTACGCGACCTGCTCGAGCGAACCCGAAGAGAATGACGGCGTCATCGCCGCGTTCGTCGCCGCGCGCGCCGATTTCCGCCTCGCGGATCCCGCCGCGACGGCACGCCCGGTCGTCGCGAGGTTCATCGATCCGGACGGCTTCTTCCGGACGACGCCGCCCGCGCACGGCCTCGAGGCGTTCTTTGCCGCGCTCCTGATCAGGGCCTGAGGTGCGTCATGGTACGATTGACGGCTCAATGCCCTCCCGTTTCGGCGTCTGGAGCGTCGGCCGGCTGCTTCTGCTCGCCGCGGCGCTTGGCGGCACGTTCCTCCTGTTTTTCGGCGTCGCCCTGCGCGTTGCGCTTCGCGCGCGCGAGGTGCAGGTGCCGCAACTGGTCGGCAAGACGGCGACCGATGCATCGCAATCGCTCGGCACGCTTGGCCTGACGCTCAAGATCGATCCGACGCGGCGCACCGATGCGAACATCGCGCTCAATCGCATCATGCAGCAGGATCCGCCGGCGGGCGCGGCCGCACGGTCGCAGCGTTCCATCCGCGTCTGGCTCAGCGCCGGCCCGCGCACGACCACCGTGCCCGAGCTGGTCGGCCAGACGGAGCGGACGGCGCGCATCCGCCTGCAGCAGGACGGCGTGGAGATTGGCTCGGTTTCGGAATTCCGTTCCGCCGACTACCCCGCCGATGCCGTCATCTCGCAGGATCCGCCGCCCGCTGCAAAGGCGCCGACGGTATCGCTGCTGTTGAACCGCGGTGAGGAATCGACCACCTACGTGATGCCCGACGTCATCGGCATGGACGGCGCCCGTGTTGCCGACGCGCTGCGCGCGCGCGGCTTCCGCGCCACCATTACCGGCTCCCAGCCGTATCCCGGCGTCCCGCCGGGGACGGTCGTGCGGCAGCAGCCGCAGGGCGGCTTTCGCGTGTCCCAATCGGATCCGATCTCGCTCGAGGTGAGCCGGTGATCCTTCAGATCGCGCCCTCGATTCTTTCCGCCAACTTCGCGGAGCTGGGGCGCGACATCGCCGCGGTGGAACGCGGCGGCGCCGACCTCATTCACGTGGACGTGATGGACGGCCACTTCGTCCCGAACATCACCATCGGGCCGCCGGTCGTGCGCGCGATCAAAAAGGTGGCGTCGCGCCCGCTCGACGTCCACCTGATGATCGAAGAGCCGGACCGCTACATCGAGGCGTTCGTCGAGGCCGGCGCGAACATGGTGTCGGTCCATGTCGAAGCCGTGCCGCACCTCCATCGCACGATCGGCTTCATCAAGAAGCTGGGCGCGCGTGCGGGCGCGGTGCTGAACCCGTCGACACCCGCCGTCGCGCTCGAGGACATCGCCGGGGATCTCGACTACGTGCTCGTGATGTCGGTCAACCCGGGGTTTGGCGGCCAGACCTTCATTCCTCACAGCGTGGAGAAGGTCCGCCACGTCAGGGCCGTACTGGACGCGGCGGGCTCGTCCGTCCCGATCGAGATCGACGGCGGCATCGACGAAGGGACGGCGGCCCGGGTGGTCGCCGCGGGCGCGAGCATCCTCGTCGCCGGGCAGGCCATCTTCGGCGGAAGCGACCCCGAGCGCGCGACGCGCGCGCTGCGCGCCGCCGCGACGGGCGCGCCCACCGCTCCGCACGCATGACCAACGCCCCGGCCGCGTCGCTGCTCCGCCGCACGCGCGTCCGCGTGCGCTACGCCGAAACCGACCGCATGGGGGTCGTCTACTACGCGAACTACTTCGTCTGGTTCGAGATCGGACGAACCGACTGGCTTCGCGACACCGGCCACAGCTACCGCGCGATGGAAGAGGACGGCGTTCAGCTGCCCGTCATCGAGGCGCACTGCGAGTATCGGCGGCCGGCAAAGTACGACGACGACCTCGAGGTCCGCACGCGAGCGACGCTGGTGACGCCGGTGCGCGTCCGCTTCGACTACGAGATCTTGCGCGGCGACGAGACGCTCGTCGTCGGACATACGATCCACGCGGCGCTCGACAGCCGCGGCCGTCCCTGCCGCCTGCCCTCCCGCATCCGGGAGATGATCGGACACGCGAACGACCTGGCGGGTCCAAAAGGACCCGCCCTCCCATGAAGGCCGTCGTGACCGGCGCCGCCGGCTTCATCGGGTCACACCTGAGCGAGCACCTCGTCAACGCCGGCCATGCGGTGACCGGGATCGACGTGTTCACCGACTACTATCCGCGGGAGAGCAAGGAGCACAACCTCGCCAGGCTTCGCGCCAGCAATCGATTCACCCTCGTCGAAACGGCCCTGGCCGACGCCGACTGGGCGCGCCTGCTCGATGACGCGACGTGGGTATTTCACCTGGCCGCCCAGGCGGGGGTCCGGAAAAGCTGGGGACGCGACTTTCACGTCTATACAGTCAACAATGTCGAGGGCACGCAAATCCTGCTGGAAGCCTGCAAGGGACGTCCGATCGAGCGGCTGGTCTATGCTTCGAGCTCCTCGGTCTACGGCGACGACGTGCCGCTGCCGATGGTCGAGGACGCCCGGCCGCAGCCCGTCTCCCCGTACGGCGTGACCAAGCTGTCGGCGGAGCAGTTGTGCAACCTGTATTACGTGAATTACCGGGTGCCGGCGGTTTCGATGCGCTATTTCACGGTTTACGGCCCGCGGCAGCGCCCCGACATGGGCTTTCACCGGTTCTTTCTCGCCGCCATGCGGAACGAGCCGATCACGGTATTTGGGGACGGGCGGCAGACGCGCGACTTCACGTTCGTCAGCGACGCCGTCGCCGCCACGGTGGCGGGAAGCACGCGCGGAGCGCCCGGGGCTGTTTACAATATTGGGGGCGGCTCGCGGGTCGAGCTGCTGGACGTCTTCGAGCTCATCGGCCGGATTACCGGCCGTCCACTGCGGCTGAACATGATCGAGCCGCAGGCCGGCGACATGCGCGATACCTACGCCGACACCGCCCGCGCGCGCACCGACCTTGCGTTCGCACCGGCGGTCACGCTCGAGCAGGGGCTGCGCGCGCAGTTTCAGTGGATGACCGAAGCAGGCCTCTTCAACGCATGACTGACTCCAGCTGTTCGCGCGCCGTGTGGCGCATCCTGGTCGGCGTAGCCGCCGCGGCGTGGCTTGCGGCATGCGGAGGCAACCCGCCGCCGGCCGTCCCCGCGGGCAACACCGCGCCCGACCAGTTCCTGTTCCAGCGCGCCACCGACGCGATGATGCGCCAGCGCTGGGTCGACGCACGCCGCTACTTCCAGCAGATCGTCGACAACTATCCGCAGAGCACGCTGCGCCCCGACGCAAAGCTTGGCGTCGGCGACAGCTACCTGAGCGAGGGCGGCGACGCGAACATCGTGCTCGCCGAAAACGAATTCAGGGAATTCATCACGTTCTACCCGACCAGCGCGCGCGTGGACTACGCCCAGTACAAGCTCGCGATGACGCACTTCCGGCGGATGAAGGCGCCGGAGCGCGACCAGACCGAAACCGTCGCCGCCGTCCGCGAGTTCGAGGTCTTCTTCGACCGCTATCCGAACAGCATGCTGACGCCGGAGGTGCGGGAGAAGTGGCGCGAGTCGCGCAGCCGCGTCAGCGAGGCGTCGTACAAGGTCGGCCTCTACTACTACCGTGCCCGCTGGTACCCGGGCGCCATCGACCGCTTCAAGGAGGTCCTCAAGCAGGACCCGAATTACCCCGACCGCGACGCCGTCTACTACTATCTGGCGGAATCTCTCCTCAAGACCGATAAGAAAGCGGAAGCGGTCCCGTACTACGACCGGCTGGTGAAGGAATTCGACCGCAGCGAGTATCTCGTCGATGCCCGCAAGCGGCTCGAAACGCTGGCCATTCAATAAGTTCGGGACCGGACCCTAGGAGAGATATGAGCCTCACCAGACGCCCGACCTTTGCCTGTTTGACCGCCGGCCTGCTGGCCGCCGCCACGCCGCTCCTGGCGCAGCGCGGCCCGGCGCCCGAAATGACGCACCTGCCCGCGGACGTGATTGCACAGGCTTGCGCAGCGACGCTCGCCTTCGAGCGGCCCATGCAGTCGCTGCTCATCACGGGCGGGCAGGACGCCTCGACCCGTCACGTCTACGGCCCAGGCGACCTGGTGACGATCAACGCGGGGTCGGACAACGGCATCGAGGTCGGCCAGGAATACTACGTGCGCCGGGTCCAGGCGCCGCGCGGCACCGGCATCTCGCGGGCGACACCCGCGTCGATCCGGACGGCCGGCTGGGTGCGCGTCTACGCCGTCGACAAGACGATGTCGCTCGTCACCGTGTCGCACACCTGCGACGTGGTCGACGTGGGCGACTACCTCGAGCCGTTCACGCTGCCGCACCCGCCGACGCCCGACGCGAACCCGCCGAAGCCCCAGAAGGAAAACTACGGCCACGTCCTCATCGGCACCGATCGCCGGCAGGTGTTCTCGAAGAACGACTTCTTCACGGTCGATCGCGGCAGCGATCATGGCGTCACCATCGGCGCCCGCTTCGTCATCTATCGCGACAAGCGGAGGATGGAAACGCAGCACATGTCCGCCATCAAGGATCTGCCCGACGAAATCGTCACGCCGGAATTTCTCTTCGACCTGGGAGAGGCCGTCGTGGTGGACGTCAAGCCGGAGATCTCGACGGTCCGCGCGCTCAGCTCGCGCGGCGCGATCCAGTCGGGCGATTACGTCGCGCTGCGGAAGTAGGTAGGACGGCGGCCCACTCTCTAGCTCGCCCGCCGCTCCCGCTCCACGTTGACGTCCGTCACGCGCGCGTTGAGCAGCAGCAGGAACCGCCGGTAGTAATCGATCGCGGAGGCCACGGCGGTGAGCATCACCACCCACAGCGCCACGTACCCGATCGGCGCCAGCCAGGGCAGCGGCCGCCAGCCGAGAATCAGGAGGAGGATGGCCGTGACCTGCGACGCCATCTTGATCTTGCCGAGGCGCGAGGCCGGAATCGTGATGCCTCTCGTGTAGGCCAGGCTGCGGAGGCCGGTAATCGCGAACTCGCGGCCGATGATGAGCGCCACCATCCACGCCGGCGCGAGGCCCAGCTGCACCAGCGAGATGAACGCGGCGGAGGTCAGCAGCTTGTCGGCGATGGGATCGAGCACCTGTCCGAGCCACGTGACCTGCCGGCGGCGCCGTGCCAGGTAGCCGTCGAGCCAGTCGGTGATCGACGCGACGGCGAAGATGCCCGCCCCGATCAGCTCCTTCGGCACGCCGAAGATCTCGTGTCCCGCGAACTGCGTGAGCAACACCACGACCAGCAGCGGCACGAGAAAAATCCGCACGAGGGTCAACGTATTCGGAAGGTTCATGTGCGGAAGCCTGCATTCTACCTTATCGGCTCCAGCGTGTATGATCGTTGATCGTCATGAAGGCGATCCTTCTGGCCGGGGGCAAGGGGACCAGACTCAGGCCGCTCACGATTCATACCCCCAAGCCAATCGTCCCGATCTTCAACCGGCCGTTTCTCCACTATCAGATCGATCTGCTGAAGCAGGTCCCGGAAATCGACGAAGTCATCCTCAGCCTCAATTACCAGCCGCGGCGCATCGAGGAGGTCTTCGGCGACGGCTCGGAGCTCGGCATCACGATCCGGTACGTGGTCGAACCCATGCCGCTCGGGACGGCCGGCGCGATCAAGTACGCGGGCGATCAGCTGACGGAATCGGTCGTGGTCTTCAACGGCGACGTGCTGACCCAGATCGACCTCGCCGGCGTCATCCGCCTGCATCGCGAGCGGAAGGCGCGCGCCACGATCGTCCTGACGCCGGTCGACAACCCGACCGCGTACGGGCTGGTCGACACGGATGCGGACGGCACGATCCGGCGCTTTCTCGAGAAGCCGAACCCCGACGAGATCACCACCAACAACATCAACGCCGGCATCTACGTGCTCGAGCCAGACACGTTCGATCGCATCCCGAGCAACGTGCCGTGGTCGATCGAGCGCAGCTATTTCCCGTCGCTCATCGAGCGCCGCGAAACATTCGTCGGGTACGTGTACAACGGCTACTGGATCGACATCGGCACGCCGACGAAGTACACCCAGGTCCATCGCGACATCATGGATGGACGGTACGCGGCCGAACCGTTTCGCGACATCGCGGCGCCGCGCACGTGGATTGCCGCTGACGTGAAGGTCGAGCCGGGCGCGACCATCGATGGGCCGTGCTTCATCGACGAAGGGACGCTGGTGAAGGCGGGGGCGAAGGTCGGACCCTATTCCGTCATCGGCCGGCAGACGCAAATCGAAGAGGACGCGGTTGTGAGCGGCGCCGTGATCTGGCCCAATTGTCGCATCAGCCGCGAGGCGTGCATCCGCGACGCAATCGTCGGACGGCACTGCCACATCGGCCGCAACGTGAACGTCAACTCAGGCGCCGTGCTCGGCGATAAGACGACGCTCACCGACTACACGAGGGCGTGACGTCATGCCCGGCGAAACAGCTCACAAGATGCGCATCAACACCGACATTTTCAAGGCCTACGACGTCCGCGGCCTCTACCCGAACGAGATCAACGAGGAGGTCGCCCGGCAGATCGGGCGCGGCTTCGTCACCTACCTGGGGGCGAAGCGGATTGGCGTCTCGCGCGACATGCGCGTCTCCTCGCCGGGGGTTGCCGCGGCCTTCATCCAGGGGGTGCGCGAGCAGGGCGCCGACGTCACCGATTACGGGATGCTCGGCACCGACATGCTCTACTTCGCGGTCGTCAACGACGAGCTCGAGGGAGGCGCGCAGGTGACCGCCTCGCACAACCCGAAGCAGTACAACGGCATCAAGATGGTGCGGTCGGGCGCGCTGCCGTTGAGCGGGGAGCAGGGGCTTGGCGAGATCCGGGACATGATCGTCAACGATCGGCTGCCGCCGCCGGCTGCGACCGCCGGCAACGTCTCACCGCGCAACATCGTCTTCGAGTACATCGAGAAGGTGATGTCGTTCATCGACCGCGACGCCATCACGCCGTTCACCGTCGTCCTCGACGCGGGCAGCGGCATGGCCGGCCTCGTGGCGCCGCTGCTGTTCGATCAGCTCCCGTGCAGGACGACGAGGCTGTGCTTCGACATCGACGGGACGTTCCCGAACCACGAGGCGAACCCGCTCATCGAGGAGAACCGCCGCGACATCACGGAAGAAGTCATCCGGCAGAAGGCCGACGTCGGCATCGCGTGGGACGGCGACGCGGACCGCTGCTTCTTCATCGACGGCACCGGCGAGTTCGTGTCCGGCGACTTCATCACGGCGCTCCTCGCGGAGGCGTTCCTGCTGAAGCATCCGGGCGCCACCATCATCTACGACCTGCGCGCGAGCCGGGCGGTGAAGGACACGGTGGAGCGCCTGGGCGGCCGCGCGCTGATGAACCGCGTCGGCCACGCGTTCATCAAGCGGCGGATGCGCGAAGAGGACGGCATCTTCGCCGGCGAGGTCACGGGCCACTACTACTTCCGCGACTTCTCCTACGCCGACAACGGCTTCATCCCGGCGCTGCTCATGCTCGAGCTGATGTCCAGGAAGAACAAGTCGCTCCGCGATCTGCTCGAACCGCTGCGCGACCGCTATTTCATCTCGGGCGAGATCAACACCAAGCTGGCCAGCATGAGCGAGGTGCCGAAGAAGCTGCAGGCGATCGAGGCGCGTTACAAGGACGCGCAGCTCGCGAGGATGGATGGGATCTCGGTCGACTATCCCGACTGGCATTTCAACGTCCGCGGATCCAACACCGAGCCGCTGCTCCGGCTGAATCTCGAGGCGACCACCCCCGAGCTGATGGAGAAAAAGCGCGATGAGGTGCTGTCGGTGATCCGCGGCTGAGATTACGTTAAGATCGGAAACGGCCGCGGGCATCTTCTAGTGGCAAGAAAGAGGCTTCCCAAGCCTAGAACGCGGGTTCGATTCCCGCTGCCCGCTCCAGCCTCCGCTCCTGGATTCATGCGGAGGCTGTCCCGCCGGAGCGCAAGGCGCGGAGGCGGACTTGGCCACACCTATCTCACCGACATCCCCACCGACAACCCGACGATCTGCTTCGACGGCAATCCCGACGTGGCGCCGAGGCGGTGAAACCGGATGTCGAAGCCGACCGCGAGGTGATCGCGGAGGAACCAGCGCGCGCCGCCGCCAAAGTTGACGGCGTGCGTGCGGCGCGCGCGTGAAACAGTCTCGGAGGCTGCGTCGCTTGCCGCCGGAGTGCTCGTGACCTCCGCGCGCGTCTGCGCCGTGCCGAAGCCGGCGCTCAGGTAGCTCCAGCCGTCGTGCGTCCCGAAGTTGAAGGAGAGTTGCGGCGCAACGGTCGTGACCGTCATCGACGCCTCAACGGCGCCGGGCGATCCGACAATCGTCGTAGTCGATCCGCTCGCGGTCGAGGTCGTCGCCGGCGACCTGGCGGTGCCGCGCGCGCGCATCAGGTCGATGCCCAGCCCGACGCGCGAGAGCCCGAGACGGAACGGATAGACGTGAGCGCCCGCGCCGAATCCGAACCCGCGCTGCGGCGCGAGCGTGTTCTCCGGCACGGGTGGATAGAACGAGGCGCCGCCGGGCGTGCCGGACATCGAGCCGCGCACGTCGATGACGTACGGACCCGGCGGCGATTGAGCGAACGCTGCGGTCGACATCAACAGGGCCGCGATGCACAGCCCTGTCTTCACTACTTCCCCGCTTTCGACTTTCGCCGCTCGGCCCAGTACTTCCGCATGCGCGTCGAAACCGCCTTGCGCGCCGCCGCGGACATCGCCGGGCGGCGCCGTGCCGTCGACGCCTGACCGTTGGCGGCCTGCGTGCGCCGCCCGCGCCCGAACAGATCGGGGAACGACGATCGAATGGCCGCTTCTTCCTGTCGAAGTTCCTCGAGCCGTGCCTGTGCCCCGAGCCGCGCCAGCCGGCGCAGTTGATCCTGATTGAGATTCGCCAACATGTCCTCCATGCCGGGTCCGAAACGACCCGGCCTGCGTCCCTGGTCGCCCTAGTACCCCTTCGTCGCTGCTGCCGGCTGCCTGCCCTGCGATTCCTGGACGATGCGGACCCCCGCGCTCGCGCCAATTCGCGTCGCCCCCGCGGCAACCATCGCCTTCAGGCCCTCGAGGTCGCGGACGCCGCCCGCGGCCTTGACGCCCATCTCTTCGCCGACGACGCGGCGCATCAGCGCGACGTCGGCAGCGGTCGCGCCGCCGGGACCGAACCCCGTCGACGTCTTCACGTAGTCAGCGGCCGCCGCCTTCGCCAGCGTGCAGGCCGTAATCTTCTCATCGTCGGTCAGGAGCGCCGCCTCGATGATGACCTTGCTGAGCGCCCCCGCCTCGCGACAAGGCGCGGTGACCGACTCGATGTCGCGCTCGACGACACGAAGGTCGCCGGACTTCAGCGCGCCCACGTTGATGACCATGTCGATCTCGCGGGCGCCGTCGAAAATGGCGCGGCGTGTCTCGTAATGCTTCGTGTCGGGCGTGGTCGCGCCGAGCGGGAAGCCGACCACCGAGCAGACCTTCACGGCCGTCCCCTGCAGCAGCGACGCGCAGAGCGCCACCCACGTCGGGTTCACACAGACGCTCGCGAACGTGTACTCGGCCGCCTCGCGGCAGAGCGCTTCGATGTCCGTCCGCGTCGCATCGGGCTTGAGCAGCGTGTGGTCGATCATCGAGGCGACCCCGCCGGGCGCGCCGCCGGTGGCGTGAAGGCCGAGCCGTGTCGCGCCCGCATCGAGCACGCCCCGCAGGCGGTCGGGGCAGCACTCGTAGAGCAGCGAATGGCAGCTGCATCGCGACGGCGCCGGCGCCGACTCGCTCGCCGCGATCTCCTCGACGATGATCTGGATGAGGCGCTGGAGGTCGAGGGGCTGCATCAGGGCTGCTGACGACGCTCGAGCTCGCGGACCTTCGCGAGCCTGCGGATGTACCGGGCCTCGCGCATCGGCGTGCCCAGGAACGTGTCCACGATCTCGAGCGCGTCGGGCGTGGAGACCAGCGTGGATCCGAGCGCCAGGACGTTGGCGCCGTTGTGTTCGCGCGCGTAGCGCGCCAGGGTCCGGTCGGTGCACATCGCCGCGCGAACGCCGCGGAGCTTGTTGGCGGCGATGGTGGACCCGAGCCCCGCGCCGTCGATGGCAATCCCCGCGTCGGCCTCGCCGCGCGCGACGTGCAGCGCGACCGCGCCCGCCGTGTCTGGATAGTCCACCGGTTCGCTGGTGTTCGTGCCGAGATCGTGAACGGCAAGCCCCCGCGCCCGGAGATGCGCGACGATCGCCGCCTTCAGCGCCACCGAGGTGTGATCGCCGGCGATGGCGACGGTCCGGATGTCGGCGCGCGGCGCCAGCGACGCATCGTCCGCGCCGCCGCTCTCGCGGACGACCGACACGCGCCGCGCCTTGAGCGTATCGGCCGCGAGCGGCGTCACGTGGCCGCCGGCGACGAGCGTCACGGTGCTGCCGTATTCGATGACGCGCGCATCGGCCTCGGTGATCATCTGGAAGCGCTTCATCCGGGCGAGTATGTTAGTTTACTTCGCGATGAACGTCCTGATTGCCGCCGACGAGATTCAGCAACGCGTGCGCGCGCTCGCGCAGGAGATCCATCGCGACCATCCGGACGGCGTCCACCTGGTCTGCGTGCTCAAGGGCGCGTTCGTGTTCCTCGCCGATCTCTCGCGGCAACTGTCGGAGACGACGACGCTCGATTTCATGGCGGTCTCGAGCTACGGCACGAGCACCAAGTCGTCGGGGCAGG
>DASQAX010000163.1:0-2220 GCA_035635535.1 Vicinamibacterales bacterium
TGGCGCCGCCGCCGTTCCGACATTACCGCGGACGTCGGGTTCTGCAGCCGCGGCATGCAGTACAGCACACGCGCCTTCGCGGAGCGGCACGCCGACTCGAGCGCATCGACGCGGAGGCCCTCCGCGTCCATCGGAATACCGCGCAGCTTCAGGTGCGACTGCCTGGCCAGGTCCTTCATGCCCGAGTAGGTGAGCTCCTCGGCTAGCACTGTGTCGCCAGGCCTGGTCGTTGCCATCAGCGCGACCAGCAACGCGTGCTGCGCGCCGGTGGTGAGGATGATGCGGTCGGGCGACGCCGGCGTGCCCATCACGGCGAGCCATTCGGCCATTGCCTGCCGATGACGGCGGTGCCCCGGCGTCGGGACATAGCCGAGCAGCTCGGTCCACGGGAGCACGCGCCGCTGGAACATGCGCGGCTCGAGCGCGGCGACCTCTTTGTCGGGCATCAGGATGTTGATGCTGAGATCGATCCCGTTCGACGACTCGTCCTCGATCTCCTGGCCGCGGATGAACGTGCCCCGTCCCACGTGGCCGGAGATGAGACCGCGGCGCGACGCTTCGGTGTAGGCCCGCGTGACGGTGGTGACCGTGACGCCGAGGTGGTCGGCCATGTCGCGGTGCGGCGGAAGCCGGGCGCCCGCGCGGAGGCTGCCCTTCTGGACGTCCTCGTCGATGGCGTCAGCGATGCGGCGGTAGACCGGCCCCCGCCGTCCCTCGAGATTCGGCAGCCACATTGTCATGGCGCAATCTTGATATTGATCGACCTGACAATGCAAGTCAGTCCGGATTGATTGTCATACATTGAGCGTCTTCCGGCCGTGAAGGCGCCCGGCCACTGAAGCCGTGTCGTTGGAGCAGGTGATCTCGGCGCCGGAACGCTTCGACGGCGTATTGGTGAGGGTGTCCAGCCGGCGACATTCGCGCGCCGCGGTTGGGTGACCGCATCCGCAACCGGATTCATGACCTTAGCGCGGTAACTGGCCGTCGGCACGGCTGACGCCGCGCGTGCGACCACGCGCTGAAGCCTGCCGGCCCTCCTGCGCGTCTAAAGAGGCGGAGGTAGTATCCTCAACGTATGGGCAAGCGCATTTTCCTCTTCATCGTCACGAACCTCGCGGTCGTCCTGACGCTGACGATCGTCCTGAGCGTTCTCGGCGTCGGGCGGTATGTCGGTCCGGGCGGGTTGAACATCGGCGCGTTGGCGACGTTCTGCCTGGTCTGGGGCATGGGCGGCGCGTTCATCTCGCTGCAGATGTCGCGCTGGATCGCCAAGCGGGCGACGGGCATGAGGCTGGTCGACGGGCACTCCGGCGACCCGCGCTCAGACCGCGTGTACGCCATGATCGCCGGGCTCACGCAGAAGGCGGGGCTCCCGATGCCGGAAGTCGGCATCTACGATTCGCCGGAGGTCAACGCATTCGCCACCGGACCGAGCAAGAGCCGCGCGCTCGTCGCCGTTTCAACGGGCCTGCTCCGTTCGATGCGCGACGAGGAAGTCGAAGGCGTGCTGGGCCACGAGATCACGCACATCAGCAACGGCGACATGGTGACGATGACGCTGCTGCAGGGCGTGATCAACGCGTTCGTGATGTTCTTCGCGCGGCTGATTGCCTACGCCATCGCGAACCGCGGCGACTCCCGCGATCGCGGCGGGTACAGCGGCGGGTCCTACCTGATCGTGATCGTCCTCCAGATCGTGCTGGGCATGCTGGGCTCGCTCATCACGGCGTGGTTCTCGCGCCAGCGCGAGTTCCGCGCGGATCGGGGCGGCGCGATGCTGGCGGGAAGGGAACGGATGATTGGCGCGCTGCGCCGCCTGCAGGCCAACCACGAGCTGGTCGACACGCAGCACCAGGCGCTCGCCACGCTGAAGATCAACGGCACGCGCGGGTGGATGGTGTTCTTCGCCACGCACCCGCCGCTCGAAGAGCGTATCGCCGCCCTCGAACGAACGAGCTAGCGGCCGATCACGAAGTTCAGCTGCTCGTCGACGTCGCCGATGTTGACATTGGTCTGACCGGGCTGCTGCGCGAGCTGATCCCCGCCGCGCAGCTCCACTTCCAGGCGATACCGTCCCGTCGGCACCTTGATCGTGTACCCGCCGTTGTTCGACGTCGTCACGTCGTAGTGCTGCTCGGTCGCCATGTCGATGGCGCTGACACGACGTCCCTCGAGCGGCGTACCACCCGTCGACGTCACGGTCCCCGAGATGGTGCCCGT
>DASQAX010000164.1:0-3153 GCA_035635535.1 Vicinamibacterales bacterium
TGACGAGCCCGAACGCGATTCAGCGGCAGGGGTGGAACAAGAACGATCTGCTCGCCGGAGAGAAGGTGACGTTCAAGGCGCACGCCGGCAAGGTCGAAGAGGCGCGCGCGGCGCTCGATTCGCTCGTGAAGGTGAGCGCGCCGAACCAGGAGATCTTCAAGGGGCAGCGGCCGGAATAGGTGGCATTCGGCCGGGATGCGGGATCCGGGATCCGGGATCCGGTAGGACACTCCCTCCAAGACTGCGGTAACGCGACGGCCGGTGCCATCGCGTGAATCCGACTCATCCGCTTGCGCAATTTTTTCGCACCAGCTGTCTGACGTCATTGCATCGCCCGAACGCGGCGGGAGAGACTCCCACGCGGGCGGATACCGGAGGGCTGAGGATGGATGGCGAGACCGCGACAGAGCCGTACGCCGTCGGGACGGCGCACCAGGAGGAGCAGCGCGCGTTCTCCTCGACGTCGAGAGCGGCCGTCACGCGTGTATGGGCCCTTGCGACGACAAAGCCTGTCCTGCAATTCGCGCTCGTGTTCCTGGCGTACTTCGTCGCGGGCAAGCTCGGTCAGGCCACCACGAACATCAGGAGCAGCAACCTCGGACCCGTCTGGCCGGCCTACGGCATCGCGGTCGCCGCGTTTCTCGGGTTCGGCTATCGCGCCTGGCCGGCGGTCGCGGCAAGCGCGTTTCTCGTCGCGTACCAGAGCCCGGTGCCGCCGCTCGCAGCGGCGGGCCAAACCATCGGCGCCACGCTCGCGGCGGCGTCGGCCGCGTTCTTCGTCCGGCGGATCGCCCATTTCGATCCCCGGCTCTCGCGCCTGCGCGACGCGCTCGGGTTCATCACCCTGGCGGCGTTCGGCAGCGCGATCGTCAGCTCGACGATCGGCGTCGCGTCGCTGTACCTCACGCACGTGCAGGCCTACTCCGGGTTGGGCTCGGCGTGGCTGGTGTACTGGCTCGGCGACAGCACCGGCGTGCTGCTGGTGACGCCGCTGGTCTTTACCCTGCCGGCGCTGTTGAAGCCTCGTTCGCCCCGGCGCACGGTCGAATTCGTCGCCGTCGTGACGCTGTCCGCCGTGGCGTGCCTGATCGTGTTCGGGGGCCTGCGGGTCGTGTCCGTCCGATTCGACGTCCTGGCGTTCGCGGTGCTGCCGTTCGTCATGTGGGCGGCGATCGATTTCGGCATCGGCGGCGCCGCGCTGTCGGTGTTCATCATCGCCACCATCGCGACGCTGTCGACCGCGCTCGGCCTTGGCCCGTTTGCCGGCAACGGCGCGTTTGTCGGCGCCGTGCTGCTGGACACGCTGTTCATGGTGCTCGCCGTCTCCGGCCTGACGCTTGCGGCAGTCATCGCCGAACGCGAACGGACCGAGGCGGCGCGCGCCGGGCTCGTTCGCGAGCGGATGGCGATGGAGTCGCGGCTTCGTCTCGCGGCCATCGTCGAATCGTCGAACGACGCGATCCTGTCCACCGACATGAAGCGCACGATCCTGAGCTGGAACGCCGCCGCCGAGCGCATCTTCGGGTTCACGGCGGCCGAGGCCATCGGGCGGCCGGTGACGTTCTTCATCCCCGACGTCCTGCAGGACGAGGCGGAGAACTTCTTTCAGCGGCTGAAAGCAGGCGAACGCGTCGACCACCTCGAAACGATTCGCCTCACGAAATCGGGAAAGCAGGTACCCGTCTCGCTGACCATCTCGCCCGTCGCGGATGCGGACGGCCGGCTGGTGGGCGGCGCGAGCGTCCATCGTGACATCAGCGAGCAGCAACGGGCCAAGGAAGCGCTGTCGAACGTGAACCGCAAGTTGATCGAGGCGCAGGAACAGGAACGCAGCCGGATTGCGAGGGAGCTCCACGACGACATCGCCCAGCGCCTCGCCCTGCTGGCCTTCGACGTGGACGACCTGGCCACGAACGCGACGGCCGCCCCGCTGCGCGACAAGAGCGTCGCGCTGCGAGAGCGGGTCTCGGAGCTCGCGACCGACGTGCAGGCGCTGTCACACGAGCTGCACTCGCCGAAGCTCGAGCTGCTCGGCATCACATCGGCGATCAGGGACTTCTCCGAGGCAGCGGCCCGTCACCAGAACGCGATCGTCGATTTCGACGCGCACGATGTGCCGGAGCCTGTGGCGCCGGACATTTCGCTCTGCCTGTTCCGGGTCGTCCAGGAAGCCGTGCACAACGCGGTCAAGCACAGCGGGGTCCCGCACGTCGAGGTGCGGCTCTGGGGAACGGCCGGCCAGCTTCACCTCGTGGTCAGCGATCGCGGCGCGGGTTTCGACGTCGAACGCGCCAGGGCCGGGCAGGGGATGGGGCTCGTCAGCATGGAGGAACGGATCAAGCTCGTCGACGGGGACCTGGCCATCGAATCGCAGCCGGGGCGTGGTACCACGATTCGCGCTCGCGTCCGGCTTCCCGGCGATGCGACCGATGCGAGGTCCGACAGGTGATTGCGGCCGCCGACGTGCTCGCGCGCCGCGTGCTGGTCGTGGACGACCACGAAGCCTGGCGTCGAGCCGTTCTCTCGATGCTTCGGACGTACTCCGCGTGGGACATCGTCGGCGAGGCCTCGGACGGCGTGGAGGCGGTTGCGAAGGTGGAGACGCTCGCACCCGGCCTCGTTCTCATGGACGTCATGCTGCCGCGAATGAACGGCATCGAGGCGGCCAGGCAGATCCTCGCACGCGATCCGGCGCCAAAGCTCCTGTTCATGAGCACGCATGCGTCATGGGACGTCGCGGAAGCCGCGCTCACGACGGGCGCCCACGGGTACGTGATCAAGGGAGACGCCGGCCTTCACCTGCTGCGCGCGATGGAGATTGTCGCCAGTGGCGGGCGGTTCGTCAGTCCCCGGCTGGGAGGACGGAGCATCGAGCAGAGACAGGACGAACACGTGGATCAGGCGTCGCGCCTGCATGAAGTGGTGGTCGGGTCCGACGAAGGCACCCTCGTCGAGCGGTACGCGCTGTTCGCGCAGGAGGCCTTCGACGCCGGGGAGGCGTTCGTCCTGATGACCAGCGACAAACGGATCGCCCAGGTCGATCGGCTGCTGCGGTCCCGCGGCCTCGACATCGACGGCGCCCGCCAGCGCGGCAGGTATGTCTCACTGGACGTGAACTACGGGCTGGCGACGTGCATGGTCGATGGATGGCCC
>DASQAX010000165.1:0-7032 GCA_035635535.1 Vicinamibacterales bacterium
ATCGGCAGGCGAGCGATTCAATCCGGCCTTCATCGACCGCCTGCAGAACTATCGCGCGATCCGCTTCATGAACTGGATGCTGGGGCAGACCAACAACAACATCATGCAGAGGAATTGGTCGGAGCGACCGACGCCGGACGACGCGCGGTGGACGTCGCGGGGAGTGCCGGTGGAGATCATGGTGGAGCTCGCCAACCGCCTGCACGCGGACCCGTGGTTCACCATCCCCCACCTCGCCGACGACGACTACGTCCGGAAGTTCGCGCAGACCGTGGCGGCGCAGCTCGATCCGGCGTTGAAGGTGTACGTCGAGCACTCGAATGAGGTCTGGAACGGCGGGTATCCGCAAGCCAGTTACGCCCGGCAACGTGGCCTCGAGCTGGGTCTCAGCGCGAACCCGTCCGACGCGCAGATCCGCTACCACGCGCTTCGGTCGCGGGAAATCTTCGGGATCTTCGAGGAGGTCTTCCCGCCCGAGCGGCTCGTCCGCGTTCTGGGGTCAGCCGTGGCTACTCCCGCGGTGACGCAAATGGCGCTGTCGTTCAGAGACACGCGCGCCCATACGGACGCGATCGCGATCGCGCCCTACTTCGGAGTGCAGGCGAACGATCTGGCACGAGTACGGTCGATGACGGCTGACGATCTTCTTCGCGACGTCGAGGCGAGCTCCGTGCCGGCGGTGATGAATCAAGTCCGTCAGCACGTCGCGATCGGACGACAGCAGCAGCTTCCAGTCATCGCGTACGAGGGCGGGCAGCACCTGGTCACGTGGGGCGCCGGCGCCCTGCAGGGGGACCCGACGCTCGAGGCGCTCTTCGATGCCGTGAATCGCGACCCCCGCTTCGGCGCGCTCTATTCACGATATCTGCAGAACTGGTCGGATGCTGGCGGCGGGCTCTTTATGCACTACACCAACTGCAATGTGTACGGCTTGTTCGGACGCTTCGGATCCCTCGAATATCTCGACCAGCCTCGGGCCGAGGCGCCCAAGTATGACGCGCTCCAGCGGTGGATGGAGGGACGCTAGGTAGAGTCGTGTTGCCGCGAGTCCGTCAACGCGGCGAGAGGTCGAATTCGTCTTTCGGAAACAGGTCGGTGTCGATGTCCGTGAACTGGTCGCGCGGAGAATCCGGCCCATAGATGGTCGGATTGGCGAGATAGCCGTCGAGCAGCCGCTCGATATCGATTCCGGCCCTCGCGAAATGCGCGGCCGCTGCCGGCTCCGCGAGTCGCGCGCTGATGGCCGCGCGGTCGATCGCAATCGGCTGATTGCTCCCGACGAGGATCCCCGGCATCGAGACGACGTGGGGGAATGCGCGGATGAAGGTGTTGTAGACACGCTGGGTCGGCGCCCACGTCGCCGCAAGGCCGTTTGGCGCGAGGTGGTCGCGCAGCAGCGCGAAGTAGGCGTCCGAGTACAGCGTGCCCGAGTAGGCGCTTCCGGGGCGCAGCGCGTCCGCCTCGATGATGTCGTAGGTCCCGCCGCGCCGCAGGTGGATGCGGCCGTCGCCGAAGATCTGCTCGATGCGGCGATCGTCGAGCAGATTGACCAGCCCTCCGTACGGGAGCCGCATGCGGAGACCGATCAGCGTCGCGAGCTCTCCGCGGATGATTTCCACGCAGGTCACGCGCTCGATCTCGCGGCGGCCGGCGACCGCATGGACCGTGTCGCCCGACCCGAGGCCAATCACCGCGGCCGTGCGCGGGGCCGGGTGGATGAAGGCCGGCAGCGCGCCGAGCGCGGTGTGCACGTCGCCGTACGGCAGCGCGCCCTGGCCGATGCCGTTGGCGTACAGGATCGCGTTCTTTCCGTCGGTGTTCACCACCGACAGGCCGGACCCGTCTTCCGCGTACTCCATCGCCTCGACGACGGTGCCGTGCAGGTGCGCCCATAGCGTGTTGGACGGCGGCATGACGATGAGCAGCGGCACGAAGACGGCCGCCGTGATCACCAGTCCGGCGGGTGCGGGCGGCAGCCGCCGCGCCCAGGTGACGGACGTTCCGCGCACCGCGAGGACGGCCGCCAGGAGGCCGAACATGCCGGCGAGAACGGCGAGCAGCTTCATCGTGCCCGCGGTGCCGACCCTGTCCAGCAGCAGCCATCCGGTGAGCACCGTGCCCACCATGCTCCCGGCGACATTGGCCACGAGCAGCACGCCGACCCGCCGCCCGATGCGCGCGAGGCTCGTCTGCACGACGCGCTGGAGGATGGGGAACGAAAATCCCATCAGCAGCGTTGGCGGCAACACCAGCGCGCACGGCACGCCGACATACAACGCGAGGAACGTTCGCGTGACAGCCGGGTCGAGCCCATGGATCGCCGTACGGACGTCGAGCGGCTCGTACGAACCGAGGTACGCCCACAGGGGTGGCACGTTGTCAGCGAACCTGATGAACGCGGTCAGCAGCAGCATCGCGACCGCGCCGACGGCCGCCTGCAGCAACAGGAACACGATGGCGGGTCTTCGGATCCGCGACGACACCGCGCTCCCGGCCAGCGCGCCGACGCCCAGTCCCGCCAGGTAGACGCCGAGCATCGTCCCGAACGTGAACGCCGTCCCCTTCATCGTCACCGCGAGCACGCGGAACCAGACGATTTCGAGCGACAGCGCGAGCAGGCCCGAACAGGCGAAGATGACGGCCCAGACAGCGAACGGAAACGTCGTCGGGTCAACGGGCGGCTGGGCGGCCGGCGGCTCCGCCGCCGGCTCGCGTGATCGCGAAAGGAGCGCGACGGAAGGAAGCAGAACGAGGGCGCAGGCGACGTTGAGCGCCACGCCGATGCGAAGGCTCCCCTCGAGGCCGAGGCGCGGCAGGAACACCCACGTCGAGAGCAGCGCGCCTGTCGCGGCGCCAAGCGTGTTGACGCCGTACAGCACGCCGATGACGGTCGAGGCGCGCTCGATGCGCGAGGCCAGCGCGCGCGACAGCAGCGGCAGCGACGCGCCCATGAAGAAGGTCGGCCAGAGGAGGCTCGCGAACAGGAGCAGCGCCTGCGCCGCGGGCCCAATCTGCGTGTCGCCGACGCGGTTGTACAGGAAGTCGTAGTAAAGGGGGCGGCTGAAGAACCCGAAGAGCGCAATCGCGAGCTCGGCGCCCGCAAAGCAGAGCAGCGCCGCACGCGGCGTCACGCGGTCGGCGACGTACCCTCCCGCCAGATGCCCGACCCCCATGCCGCCCATGAACGACGCGACGATGATCGTGACGGAGTAGAGGTCGGCGCCGGAGAAGAGCACGAGCAGCCGCTGCCAGATGACCTGGTAGAGCAGCGCCGCGAAACCGGACGTGAAGAAGATCGTCGCGGAGAGCGGAAGCATCAAGAAAAAGGGCCGACCTGAAGGTCGGCCCCTACGACTGACTTCGAAGTCCGCCGCGGTCTACGCGAGCGCAGCGTTGCCTTTCAGAACCTTCCCGACGATTTCCTTGAACTCCTCGGCGGTCAGCAGGTCCTTCTTCTCGAACGACTTCGCCTTCACGGCCAGGAGGAGCGCCATCCGCTCTTCGGCCGTGATCTTGAGGCCGGTCTTCTCGGCCCATTCGTCGATCGACGGCGGTCCGCTGTTCTTGCCCAGCACGATGTTGACCGGCTTCTGGCCTACGAGCTCCGGCGTGAACGGGACGTACTCGAGCGGCTGCTCCTTGCGGCACAGGCGGACCCAGCCGGCGATGATGCCCGACTCCACCTCGTAGAGCTTGTCGCCCACAATCGGGCGGTTCGGCGGCTGCTTCACCTTCGCGAGGTCCATGACGAACTTGGAGGTCTCGACGAACTTCTCGGTCTTGATGCCGACGTTGACGTCGTGGAGGCAGAGCAGCGAGAGGACCACGTCCTCCATCGGGACGTTGCCGGCGCGCTCGCCGAGGCCCGTGATGGTGGTGTGCGCCACCGCCGCGCCCGCCCGCAGGGCCGCGACCGTGTTGGCGACGCCAAGGCCGAAGTCCTGGTGGCAGTGGATCTCCACCGGCTTCTTCAGCCGATCGATCACCTTCGGAATCACGACCGAGATCGCCTCGGGCGTCGCGACGCCCATGGTGTCGGCAATCGTCAGCGCGTCCATGTGGCCTTCGGTGGCGACCTGCGACACGATGTCCAGGAACCGGTTGAGCTCGGTGCGGGTCGCATCGATGGTGAAGAACACCGTGTAGAGGCCGGCTTCCTTCGCCGCGAGCGTGGTGTCGATGGACGACTTCATCGCGCGGTCGAACGACCAGCCGTAGGCGTGCTTGATCATGTGGTCGCTGGCGGGGATTTCGATGACGACGCCCTTGACGCCGCACGCCTTGACGACCTTGATCTCATCGGGAATGCAGCGGGCGAAGGCGAAGATGTCGGCATTCAGCCCAAGCGCCGCGATGTCGGAGATGGCCGCCTTGTCCTGGTCGGAGACCGCCGGCATGCCGGCCTCGATACGGTGAATCCCCATCGCGTCGAGCTTCTTCGCGATCGCGACCTTTTCCTCGCGCCGGAAGACCACGGCCGTCTGCTGCTCGCCGTCGCGGAGCGTGACATCGTGGATTTTGAGGTCTTTCTGGAAATTGTTGTTCTTCCGCGCGTCCGGCAGGTGGTTCCACAAGCTCGTGTACCACCGGTCGGTCTTCCAAGGTTCCTGCATGTTTCCTCCGCGTAGGGGCCGACATTAAGGTCAGCCCGTCCCAAGCTTAGCAGCCGATCATCATACACGGCGATCTGTCAAAATGCGATACTGGTTGGCGGCGAAGTACCTAATAAATCAGCCCTTTCGGACCAATGCCCCAGATCACATTCAAACTCAACGGGAAGGAAACCGAAGCCTCGTACGAGCCCGGCATGCACCTGCTCGAGGTCCTTCGGGAGGAGTGCGGTGTCACGTCGTGCAAGAACGGGTGTGCCCCGGAGGGTGCCTGCGGATGCTGCCTGGTCGTCATCGATGGCCGTCCGGCGCTCTCGTGCCTCCGCAAGCCCGAACAGATGGCGGGTCACGACATCACGACGGTCGAGGGGCTTCCCGAGGAGACGAGGCGAATCATCAGCGAAGCGTTCGTCCTCGAAGGCGGCGTCCAGTGCGGCTTCTGCATCCCCGGCATCGTCGTCCGCGCGGCCGCGCTGATTCAGCAGGGGAAGACGGGCGACCGCGGCGCGATCGCGAAGGCGCTCGACGGCCACATCTGCCGCTGCACCGGGTACGGCCGCATCATCGACGCCATCCAGACCGCGGGCGAAGCGATGCGAAACGGCGGGACGCTGCCAGCCGAACCGCGGCGCCATTCGTTCTTCGGCGAGGAGTTCGGCCTCCATCGCAATCCCGCGTTTGAGTTTGCGTCTGCGAAGGGACATGGGATCGGCGAGTCGCACGCGCGCATCGGCGGCATCGAGCAGGTGCTGGGCGAACGGCCGTACGTCGACGACATGCGCGCGCCCGGGATGCTGCACGGCGCCATGGTGCTCTCCGAGCACCCACGCGCGCGGGTGCTGGCCATTCATACGGAAGCCGCGGCGGCCAGCCCCGGCGTGGAACGCATCTTCACCGCGCGCGACGTGCCGGGCGAGCGAGGCACCGGCCTGGCGGTACCCGACCTGCCGCTCTTCGTCGCGGTCGGCGAAACCACCTGCTGCGTCGGCGATTTCCTGGCGATGGTCGTCGCCGACACGCAGTTCCACGCGCGGCAGGCGGCCTCGAAGATCAAAGTCGATTACGACGTGCTCGAGCCGATCACCGACCCGCTGAAGGCGTTCGAGCCCGATTCGCCGCGCGTGCATTCGGACGACGCGTTCCGCCCGGCGCCGAACATCATCGAGACGCCGACGAAGTTCGGCCGCGGCGACGTCGAGACCGCGTTCAGGACCGCGGCGCACGTGATCGAGGCGACGTTCCGGACGCAGCCGGTCGATATCGCGTTCCTCGAGCCCGAGTCATGTCTGGCGTATCCGCTGGAGATCGCGGACCCGAGCCGCCTTCGCCGCGACGCGGCTTCGGCGAGCCAAGAGGGTCCACGCCGCGGGGGAATCAGGGTTCACAGCGAGAGCCAGGGGTCGGTCTTCGATCAGAAGGCGATCGCGAGGGTGCTGAACATCCCCGAGGCCGACGTCGAAATCCAGCTTGCCGCCAGCGGCGGCGCCTTCGGCGCCAAAGAGGAGCTCTCGATCCAGGCGCAGACCGCGATGGCCGCGTATCTGCTCGGCCGGCCCGTCAAGACGACGCTGACGCGCGACCAGTCCACGCAGCATCACGTCAAGCGGCATCCGATGATCCTGCAATACAAGGTCGCCGCCGACGCCGAGGGGCACCTGCTCGCGGTGAAGGCGCGGATCATCGGCGATGCCGGCGGCTACGCGGGCACGAGCGGCAAGTGCCTGCTGCGCGCGGCCTGTCACTCGTGCGGGCCGTATCGGGTGCCGAACGTGGACGTGGAGTCCTGCGCCGTCTACACGAACAACCCGACGAGCGGCGCGATGCGTGGCTTCGGCACCAACCAGGCGCACTTCGCCATCGAAGGGATCATGGGGATGCTGGCCGAGCGCGTCGGCGTGGACGGGTGGGAGATCCGCTCGCGCAACATCCTCGACCCGGGCGATCGCTTTGCCACCGGCCAGGTGATGCGCGAAAGCGTGCGCGGCCTCCGCGAGTCGCTCGACGCGGTGAAGGACATCTACCGCAACGCGAAGCACGCCGGCGTGAGCTGTGGCATCAAGAGCACCGGCATCGGCAACGGCACGACCGAAGAAGGGCGCGTCGTCATCCGCGTCATTGACGCGGAGCATGTCGAAATCCTCAACGGCTACACCGAGATGGGCCAGGGCCTCTACACCGCGACGATGCAGGCGGTGTGCGAGGAGACGGGCCTGCCCGACAGCATCATGAGCGTGCGGTGGGACAACGAGCTCGGCGCCATCTGCGGCGAGACGTGGGCCTCGCGCGCGACGACCCTGAGCTGCGCGGCCGCGCAGAAGGCCGCGCACACGCTGGCAGAGGACCTGAAGACCGCCTCACTCGGCGAGCTCGCGGGGCGCGAGTACATGGGCAGCGTGATCTACAGCTTCACCACGAAGCCCGG
>DASQAX010000166.1:0-18448 GCA_035635535.1 Vicinamibacterales bacterium
GTAGTGCATCGCGTCCGCGTGGTCGGGGACCTGATCGAGGATCGCCCGGTAGATGTCCTCGGCCTGGTCGACGTGCCCGTTCTTCTGGCACTCGATGGCGATCGACATCGCGGCGCCGATGGTGAGCGTCTCGCTCAGCGGCTCGAAGGCTTCCATCACAACCCCGCCATTTCGGCTTCCGCCGGCGCGCCGTCGAACGAGTACGCGAAGTCGCCGCCGGCCGCGGACAGCCGGACGCCCGTCAGCGTCGCCGCCGACATCGTCCGCGTGAGGAACTCGCGGCTGATGGCCGGCAGCACGGTGTTGGTGAGAATCGTGTCGATCATGCGGCCACCGCTCTCGACCTCGGTGCAGCGGCTCACGATCAGCTTCACCGCGGCCTCGTCGTACTCGAACGGGATCTTGTGGTGCTCGACGACGCGGTTCGCGATGCGTCCGAGCTGCAGCCGGACGATGTTGGCGATCATCTGGTCGCTGAGCGGGTAGTAGGGGATCACCACCAGGCGGCCGAGCAGCGCGGCGGGGAACTTCTGGAGCAGCGGCTCGCGCAGCGCCTTGGTCACGCCGTCGGGCTCGGGCATCAGTTCCGGGTCCTTGCACAGCGACACGATGCGCTCGGTGCCGGCGTTCGACGTGAGCAGGATGATGGTGTTGGTGAAGTCGATGTAGCGCCCCTCGCTGTCCTCCATCCATCCCTTGTCGAACACCTGGAAGAACAGCTCGTGGACGTCGGAGTGCGCCTTCTCGATCTCGTCGAGCAGCACGACGCTGTACGGCCGCCGGCGCACGGCCTCGGTCAGGATGCCGCCTTCGCCGTAGCCGACGTACCCGGGCGGCGATCCCTTGAGCGTGGAGACGGTGTGCGCCTCCTGGAACTCGCTCATGTTGATCGAGATGACGTTCTGCTCGCCGCCGTAGAGCGCCTCGGCGAGCGCCAGCGCCGTTTCGGTCTTGCCGACGCCCGAGGGGCCGCACAGCATGAAAACGCCGATCGGCTTGTTCGGGTTGTCGAGCCGCGCGCGCGACGTCTGGATGCGGCGCGCGATGGCGTCGAGCGCGTGCCGCTGTCCGAGCACCCGCTCGTTGAGCGTGTCCGACAGGTTCAGGACCGTCTCGATCTCGTTCTTGACCATCCGGCCCACGGGCACGCCGGTCCAGTCCTGGACGACCGAGGCCACGGCCTGTTCGTCCACGCTCGGCAGGATGAGCGGCGACTCGCCCTGGAGATACCCCAGCCTGAGTTGCCGCCCAGCCAACCTCTCGAGGAACGATTCGCGATCCTCCGGCGTCGTCTCCGGCTTGCGGAGCGCCGCCCGGATCGCGAGAATGTCGTCCACGAGCTCGCGCTCGATGTTCCACCGCTCCTCGAGCTCGACGCGCAGCGCCTCCTGCTTCGCGAGCTTCTCCTCGGCGCCCTTCTTCCGCTCGGCGACGTCGATGCCGACGGCCTCCTCGCGGCCGATGATCTCGAGCTCGGTCTGGAGCGCCTCGATCTTCCGCCGGCAGTCCTCGAGCTGCGGCGGAACCGCGTGCTGGCTGATGGCCACGCGCGCGCAGGCGGTGTCGAGCAGGCTCACCGCCTTGTCGGGCAGCTGCCGCGCGGGAATGTAGCGGTGCGACAGGCGCACGGCCGCCTCGAGCGCCTCGTCGAGCACCTGCACGCGGTGGTGCTTCTCGAGGATCGACGCCACGCCGCGAACCATCAGGATCGCCTTCTCCTCGCCCGGCTCGGCGATCTGCACCACCTGGAACCGGCGCGTCAGCGCGGGATCCTTCTCGATGTACTTCTTGTATTCCGTCCACGTCGTCGCCGCGATCGTGCGCAGCGTTCCGCGCGCGAGCGCCGGCTTCAGCAGGTTGGCGGCATCCCCGGTCCCGGCCGCGCCGCCCGCGCCGATCAGCGTGTGCGCCTCGTCCACGAACAGGATGATCGGCTTCGGCGAGGCCTGCACTTCGTCGATCACCTGCCGCAGCCGGTTCTCGAACTCGCCCTTCATGCTCGCGCCCGCCTGCAGCAGGCCGATGTCGAGCGTCAGCAGCGAGACGTTCAGAAGGGGCGGCGGCACATCGCCCTTTGCCAGGCGCAGCGCGAACCCTTCGACGACGGCCGTTTTCCCGACGCCGGCCTCGCCGGTGAGGATCGGGTTGTTCTGACGCCGGCGCATCAGGATGTCGACGATCTGGCGGATCTCTTCGTCGCGTCCGCTGATCGGATCGATCTCCCCCTTGCGCGCGCGCTCGGTGAGGTCGGTGGCGTAGCGCCTGAGCGCGTCCTGCTTGCCCATCTGCGCGGGCGCCATGGCGTCGCTCGCTTCGCCGGGCGCCGCGGAGCCGTCGGTCGTTCCCAGCCGCTCTTCGGGCGAACCGCTCACGATGCGCGCGAACTCCTCGGTCAGCGTGTCGGACTTGATCGCCTCGAACTGGCGCGAGATCGCCACCAGCGCATTGCGCAGCGACGGCGTCTTCATCATGCCGACGACCAGGTGCCCCGTGCGGACCTGCGAGTCGCCGAACATCAGCGTGGCGTACACCCAGCCGCGCTCCACCGCGCTCTCGACGTGGGTGGACAGATCCGAAATCGACGTCGCGCCGCGCGGCAGCCGATCGAGCGTGTCGGTGATGTCCTTCGCGAGCCTCGATGAATCGAGCTCGAAGCGCCGGATGATGCGGTGGACGTCGGAATCCGGACCCTGGACGATCTGGTGCAGCCAGTGCACCAGCTCGACGTACGGGTTGCCTCGCAGCTTGCAGAAGACGGTCGCGCTTTCGATCGCCTTGTAGGCGAGACTGTTGAGCTTGCCGAACAGCGCAGAGCGGCTGATGTCACTCATGCTGGATCAACGAACCTTTCTGCGTCGACGCACAGGTCGTCCGCGTCTCCGGCTGCCTTTCGCCGTCCGAGCCACGTGGTCCACCCGAGCTGGGTGCGCCCATCGAGGCTGAGCGGCGGAACCTCGGTGCGTGCGAGCGCCAGGCGCACGTCCCAATCGAGCTCGAAGCCCAGGTAGAGCCGCACCCAGTCCACCAGCTTCCTCAACATCGAGCTTCCGGGCAGGAAGCTTCGATACTGCGCGAGCGAGAGCGGGCCAAGGTGGATGCGGAACTTGTGCTGGCGGTCCCACACCCGCCCGCCGAGGACGGCGCCGCGGCCGAGGGACGCGCCGCCCGGCTGCAGGTGCGTGCGTTCGCCCGGCCCGAGCGCCATCCAGTGACCGACGAACTGCTCGATCTTCACGGGCACGCGGAAGAAGTGCCGGAGAATGGCCGCCAGCCCCTCGCCGTTGCGCACCTGCCGGACGAGCGCGCCCACGTGAAAGAACTTGGCCGGGTCGGGCAGCGTGTCGCGCTCGCGGAAGGTCGCCGGCGACAGGCCGGCAAACGCGCCCACGTAGATGGCGAAGTGATCGTCCTCGGGGCGATCGCGGTTGACGTGCGGCTGCGCCTGCGCCCACGCGCGATAGAACAGCGCGAGCATGCGGTGATGGAACAGGTCGAGGAAGCGGCCGAGCGTCGGGTCGCCGGCGTGGCGCTCGCGCTCCCGCGCGTACTCGGTGATGTGCGTCGGCAGCGGCCCGTTGGGGCCGAACAGGCCGAACAGCCGGACCTGCAACCGGGCCGGCGTCCCGTTCTCGCCGTTCTCGAGCGCCGCGAGCGGCGACGGCGCGAACGCGAGGTCCGCGTCCTGGCCGAGCCGCACGGGCTCGTCGCTCGGCCGGAGCGCGCGGCCCCACCGCGGCTTGCCCGGATGGAGGCATTCCAGCCGGCGCAGCGCCTGGTAGAAATCGTGGCGGTACGGCGCGTCCGCCAGCGAGGCGAGAAACGCTACAGCGTCGGCCTCGCGCCCCATTGCGGCACCCACCTGTTGATCTCGCCCCGCGTCTCCGACGACAGGACGGTTTCGGTGAACGAATTCAGGGAGACGTAGCGTGCGAAATACCGATCGAGCACCGATCCGAGCGTGTACCCGCTGCCGCCCTCGAACGCCATCTCGTCGATCCGCACGTTGACCTCGAGCCCGCGGCCGAAGGCGAGCGGCCCCGCGAGCGAGGGCAGGCGGCGCACGACGCGCTCGAGGCGAACCGACCGGATGCCTTCGACCTGCCTGCGCGCGCTGGCGTCGCTGCCGGGCGCGTAGAGGCCGAGGACGTCGCGCAGCGCGCTCGCGCCCTCCTGCGGCGTGGAGTTGACGAGCGACAGGTAGTTCGACGACAGGTGGCTGATCGCGCGCCAGGCGACGGCGCCGTCCGCCAGCCGCCCGTAGGGACGGCTCGGCGTCCCGACCACGCGGATGCTCGCGATCGGCGCGGCCGCATCGAGCACCAGGTCGGTCTTGCCGACGCCGATCGGCATCTGCAGCACCAGGTCGCGGTTGGTGCACAACACCTGCAGCGACAACTGGCGCAGATCGCCGTTGTAGGGCGCCTGCGCCGGATCGACGAGCGAGAGAAAGACCTCGCTGCCGACGTAGGTCGACCGCGACCCGCGCCGCCGCTGCTCCGCGGTCACCAGCCTCGGCTCCCGCCTGGTCGTGAAATACGCAGGCTGCTGCCGGACCGCATCGGTGCTGTAGGCGGCGTAGAACGGCTGGAACACCTGCTCGGTGTCGGTGCCGACGCCGTGCCCGACGACGCTCGTCACCTCGTACACCTCGAAGTCGAGCGGCCGGGTCCGATCGGGGACGACGTGGTACTCGTACGCGCCGTCAGTGACGTGAATGCGGTCGGCGCGCTTGGGGAACAGGTTGACTGCCGGCGTGCAGTACAACGCGAAGTTCGAGCCATCGACGACGCTCTCGAGCGTAGGATCGCCGCGTCCCAGCAGCAGCACGACCTCGATCTCGTCGGTCGCCGCCCGCCGGACGGCGGGTGTCAGGCCCGTGAGGTCGAAGAACCGGAAGCGCGCCGGGAACGAGAAGTACTCCTGGAGCAGCCGGTACCCCTGGAACGACCGCAGCGTGACCGGCAGCAGCGCTTCTTCGTCGTCGAAGCCGACCGGCTTGATCGTCGAGGCGGGCAGGAACTCGTGCCAGCGCGATGCGCCCTTCGACGGCAGCACCAGCGTTCCCAGCCCGGTGGCGAGGCACAGCTCGAAGAGCTTGATCGCCACGTCGTCGCGCCCGGTCAGGTAGAAACGCAGGCGATCGAGCGGCAGCTGCGAGAACTTCAGGCCGGCGGTCGTCCTCAGCCGGATCCGCACGCCCCCTTTGATCCGCTGCGCGACCGGCAGCGTGTTGAGCGGCAGGTCGGGCGCAAAGGAGAAGTAGGTTGCGGACACCACCTCGATGGGCCACAGCGTCACGTCGTGTGCGGTTCGGAACTCGCAGGCCGTCGCCTCGTCCGCCGCAGTGAGGCTGTGCATCGTGCTGCCGCGCTGGACGGTCGGGCCGGCCGCCAGGTTCGGGTCGCCGAGGTCGGGCTTCAGCTGCGCGACCAGCATCGACGGCGTCGGCGCCAGGTAGTGCGGGTAGACGATCTCGAGCAGCGCCTGCGTGAAGCGCGGGAACTCCGCGTCGAGCTTCAACTGGATGCGCGCCGCGAGAAAGCCGAACCCCTCGAGCAGCCGCTCGACGTAGGGGTCGGCGACCTCGAGGCCGTTCATGCCGAGCCGCGCGGCAATCTTCGGAAACTGCTGCGCGAACTCCGCGCCCATCTCGCGGAGATGCTGCAGCTCGAAGTTGTAGTACTGCAGCAGCCGCGGATCCATCAGGCCACCCGTGTCGGAGCGAGATCGGCGATTTCGACCTTGCCGGTCTCGAGATCGATCTCGGTGCGGACCAGCAGCTCGAGCGGCACCGGCTGCGCCCAGAGCTGGCCGCGAATCTCGACGCCGATCACGTTGTGATGGTCGAGCGAGCCGGCATCGACCAGCGTCCTGATCTGCAGCGTGCCCGGCAGGATGCGCGGCTCGAAGTCGAGGATCGCCTGACGGATCGCGCGCGCGAGGTCGGTCGCGTCGAGCGAGGTCGCCGTCTTGCCCGACAGCGCCGGCAGCCCGAAGTTGACGACGGAGCGCCGCGCGTGCGGCGCCCTGGTCAGGTCGGTATCCGCCTCGAGGCGCGTGGCGTTGAACAGCCACGCGAGGTCGCGCAGCACCGCCTGCCGCAGCCGGCTTCGCGACAGCAGACGCGCCTCGCGCGGCTCGAGCTTCTTGTCCGGCTCCTCGTCCGTCAGCCGATCGAGCAGCGCCGGCTGCAGCCGTTCGTGCGGCGGGGGGACGTCAGCCATGGTGCGTCAGCGCGATCTTGCGGATGTCCATCAGCGGCACGTCTTCCGAATCCGTCGTGAGAATCCGCTGGCCGAGCCCGTGGTGCACGTCCGCTGCGGTCTCGGACCAGCGCGTCTTGCGCGCCATCGCCAGCGTCAGATCGTCCGCGTTCTCCGAACCCGTGTAGCGCGTCGGAATCAGCGCGAGCGCCTCTCCGCCGTTTTCGAACTCGAGGTGCGCGGGCATCCACACCAGGTCGCGCAGGTCCTCGGGCGCCTCGAGGTCGATCTTCGTCAGGCGCGAGAACGGCACCCAGTAGTACCGGCCGTTGATCACCGCTTCGATCACGGGTCCCAGGCGCGAATCGGCGTCGGCAATCCACGCGAACGGCCGGCCGTCGATGTCGCCGGCGCTCACCGGCGCGTCATCGAACGCGCGGGCGCGCAGATCGTTGGACTCGGCGATCCTGTCCTGTCCGGCGAGCAGGAGCGACTCGATCAGCATCGCCAGCCACTCGTCCGGCTGTCCGAGCACCATCGGCGACTTCTTCCCCTCGAAGACCTCGTGACGGACCGGCTCGCAGCGAACGGCATCGCCGTACATCTGCGCCATCGCCAGCGCGGCGGGGTCCAGGGACGAAGCGACGCTCAACTGGTTGAGCGCGCGCTCCCACTGCCCCAGCACGCACAGCAGCTGGAACAGGAAGACGCGCAGCTTCGCGTCGGAGGGCTGCGCCCGCACCTGCTCCTGCAGGTGCGCGAGCGCGGCGGCGGGGTCGCCCGCCTTGAGACTCAGTTCGGCGGCTTCAGCGCGGCTCATCCCTCACCCCATTGATCCGAGTAAATCGTGCCGCCCATCGCCTGGCCGTCCTTGCCCTGCGGGACGTACTCGACGTTGATCTTGTTGAACGAGAAGCGCACGTTCTCGGTGACGCCGCTCCCGCCGTTCCCGTCACCGGCCTCGACGTCGAGCGCCGTGACGCGCCCCTGCTCGATGGTGATCTTGAGGTACTCGAGCTGGGACTTGCCGGCCTTGCGCAGCGTCAGCACGGCCTTCTGGATCGGCTCGTTGGTCCGCAGCGCCGACATCAGCGCGGTTGACGCGCTGTCAATCCGCTTGACGACCGTCAGCTCGCGGACGCTCGCCTTGCCGGTGGCGATGCCGCCGCCGAGCGAGGACTTGGCCTGCATGCCCCACGACCAGCGCAGGACCTCGATTTCGCCCTTGTGGACGTCGTCCTGTGCTTCGCCCTTGATCAGGCCGCACTTGGCGCCCTTGACCATCAGGAACATGTCTCCGGCGCCTGCTGGCGCGGGCGCGATTACAGTGCTCACGATCGTCAGCTCCTCATGGCGTTCCCGGAATCGCGCCCACAGAGATCACAAAGCGGCGTCAGCGGGGAGCCCTCCAATCGCTGCGCTCTGTGACCCTGTGGTGCTGGACCTCGGGGACCGGTTGCCTAACCTTCCTTGTTCGCCTTCACGTCGTACTTGAAGTGGAGCCCCGCATCGAGCGAGCCGTCCGCCTTCTGCGGCTTGTATTCCAGGTCGACCTTCGAGGCCTGGAGCGCGACCTGCTCGAGCACGAGCCCGCTGTCGCCGTTCGCGCCGGCGGGATTCACGTTCGTGATCAGGATGTCGTTCATCTTGATGATGAGATACTCCTGCTGGCCCTTCCCCGCCTTGCGCTGCGTGATCGTCGCTTCCTTGATGTGCTCGCCGGTCGCGCACGCCTTCATCAGGTTCGGCGACGCCTTGTCGACGTAGTGCGCGAAGCTGAAATCGGAGAAGCTCGCCTTCCCCGCGCCCGCGCCGCTGCCGTGCGACGCGGTCCCGGTCTGGTTCACGCCCCAGGACCAGGACAGCAGCTCGATTTCCTCCTTGTGCTTGTCGTCCTGTGATTCACCCTTGATATCGCCAATCTTCGCGAAAGTATCGGTCGCCATTCATCTACTCCTGTCGTAATCGGTGAACGTGTTCGCCTGTGTCGATCAGCCGGCGGCCTTCTGCGACGGCAGCTTCGACACGAGACGCAGTGAAACCGTGAGTCCCTCGAGCTGATAGTGCGGGCGAAGGAAGAACTTCGAGGTGTAGTACCCGGGGTTGCCCTCGACCTCCTCCACCAGCACTTCGGCGGCAGCGAGGGGCTTGGCCGCCTTGGTGCTCTCCGACGAGTGCGCCGGATCTCCGTCGACGTAGTTCATGATCCAGTTCTGCAGCCAGATCTGCATGTCCGTCCGCTCCTTGAACGAGCCGACCTTGTCGCGGACGATGCACTTCAGGTAATGCGCGAACCGGCAGCAGGCGAACAGGTACGGCAGGCGTGCCGACAGGTTCGCGTTCGCGGTCGCGTCGGGGTCGTCGTACTCGAACGGCTTCTGCAGCGACTGGGCGCCGATGAACGCCGCGAAGTCCGAGTTCTTCCGGTGGACGAGCGGCATGAACCCGTTCTTGGCGAGCTCGGCCTCGCGGCGATCGCTGATCGCGATCTCCGTCGGGCACTTCATGTCCACGCCGCCGTCGTCGGTCGGGAACGTGTGGGTCGGCAGGCCCTCGACGGCGCCGCCGGATTCCACGCCGCGGATGCGCGAGCACCAGCCGTACATCTTGAAGGACCGGTTGATGTTCACCGCCATCGCGTAGGCGGCGTTCGCCCACGTGTACCGGCTGTGGTCGGCCGCGCCGGTGTCCTCCTCGAAGTCGAACTCCTCCACGGGACTCGTCTTCGCGCCGTACGGGAGCCGCGAGAGGAAGCGAGGCATCGCGAGGCCGATGTACCGGGCGTCTTCCGACTCCCGCAGCGAGCGCCAGGTGGCGTACTCGGGCGTCGTGAAGATCTTCGTGAGGTCGCGCGGGTTGGCGAGCTCCTGCCAGCTCGCCATCTGCATCGCCGTGGGTGACGCTCCGGCGATGAACGGCGTGTGCGCGGCGGCCGCCACCTTCGACATCTCGCCGAGCAGCTCGACGTCCGGCGGCGTGTGATCGAAGAAGTAGTCGCCGACCAGGCACCCGAACGGCTCGCCGCCGAACTGGCCGTACTCTTCCTCGTAGACCTTCTTGAAGAGCGGACTCTGGTCCCACGCCGTGCCCTTGAACTTCTTCAGCGTCTTCCCGAGCTCCTGCTTGTTGATGTTCATGAAGCGGATCTTGAGCATCTCGTCGGTCTCGGTGTTGTTGACGAGATAGTGCAGCCCGCGCCATGCGCCCTCGAGCTTCTGCACGTCCTCGTGATGCAGGATCAGGTTGATCTGCTCGGACAGCTTCGTGTCGATCTGCGCGATGATGGCCTCGATCGACTTGACGACGTCGCTGCCGATGAGCGAGGTCTGCGCGAGCGCCTGCTCCGCAAGCGTCCGCACCGCGCGCTCGACGGCCTCCTTGGCCTCGTCGGTCTTCGGCTTGAACTCCTTGCGCAGCAGCGAGTCGAAGTCGGTGACGCCGACGGCGGCGGCTACCTGGGAATCCGACTGCTGCTGGGGATTTGTTTCAGCCATTTCTCTCCTCCACTGGTCGGTTCACGGGTTACACCACCTCGGCGCCGGGGTTCTTGGCCGTCGCGAGCGTCTGAAGAAGCGTCGGATCCTGCAACAGTTTCGCGACGAGATCTTCGGCGCCGCTCTTGCCGTCCATGTACGTGATCAGGTTCGCGAGCTGCTGGCGCGCCTCGAGCAGCTTGCCGAGCGCGTCCACCTTGCGGGCCACGGCCGCCGGCGAGAAGTCGTCCATGCTCTCGAACGTCAGCTCGACGTTGATGTTGCCTTCGCCCGTCAGCGTGTTCGCCACCTGGAATGCGACACGCGGCTTCATGGCCTTCATGCGGCTGTCGAAGTTGTCGACGTCGATGTCGAGGAACTTCCGCTCGTCAACGCCCGGCAGCGGCTCGGCGGGCTTGCCAGACAGATCGGCGAGCACACCCATCACGAACGGCAGCTGGATCTTCTTCTCTGCCCCGTACAGCTCCACGTCGTATTCGATCTGCACGCGAGGCGCGCGGTTGCGCGCGATGAACTTCTGACTGCTCGACTTGGCCACGGCTCACCTCCTGCCGTTACACTGAGAATCGCTATTCGCCGTCCTTCAACCCACCCGCCGACCGCGCCTGCCCCAGGGCCTCGGGCGCGATGTCGGCGAGCACCTCGAGAAAGCTCTTCGACACGAGTCGCTTCGCACGATCGAGCAGCATCGGAACCGGACTCGACGGCTCCTGCTGCCGGAAATACGCCGAGACCGCGTCGAGCGCACGAATCGCATCCTGCCGGGAGCGCACGACGCCCGATATCGACGTGCCCTCGGGCTGATCCGCGCCGTCGCCGTTCGCGTCGGGCGACCCGTCGCCGCGCAGCGCGAGCTGCGCCCGCAGCACGCGGTCGATCTTCGCGAGCTGCGACGAGAGCGGATCGAAGCTCGGCGCCGCATCGCGCCCTCCGTCGTCGCGCATCTTCGCGGCGATGCGCGTCACCGCCGACTGCGCGCGGCCGACGCTCTCCTGGAGCTGCGTGATCGCCTCTCTCGGCATCGCGCCGAACGCCGCGTCGATCCGCGCCTCGTCGGGCGGCGTCTCGCCGTCGGCGGGGACGAGCCCGGAGGCAATCTCGATGTCGCGGAGGCTGAATGCGCCGTGCTGACGGTTCAACGCGAGCGGCAGCCTCCGCAGGCCGTCGATCACCGCCATCTGATCCGCGAAGCAGTTCAGCGCGTTGCGCCGCAGGATCGCGTCTTCGTCGATCCGCGGGTACGTGTCCGTCCAGTACGTCTCCAGCCAGGTGGACGCGACCGTCAGCGTCTCGGCAAACGCCGGCAGCCCGTCGGTTCGCAGCACCGCCGACCCGAGGTACGCCAGCAGCCGCAGGTCCTTGCTCTTGCAGAGCGCCTCGGTCGCGCGGCTGGCGATGGCCGTCCACTCGGGCGCAGGATCGTGCGGCGCCGACTGGCCGAACACACGGAACGCGTCGAACGACGCGAGCAGCGGCGTGTCCTCGAGGTCCTCGCCGCACGGCCTGTCGGGCGCAATCGGCTGGACCAATGCCTCTTCCACGAACACAGCGGTCATAAGCGTCTACAGGGATATAACGTCCACCGCGCGAGAACGAACACGCGGAGCGCTGTCGCGTCCATCTTCCTCATGCACACGCCTCAACGATCAAAACCGTAACGTTGTCCGGCGCGCCGGCATCGAGCGTCGTCCGAATCAGGCCGCCCACGGCGCCGCGGATGTCCTCGTGCTCGAGCCACGCGCGAATCTGTCCGTCGGGCACGGAGCGCGTCAGGCCGTCGGTGCACAGCAGGAAGCGATCGCCGGGACGGACGCAGTCGCGGTGGAGGTCGAGCGTCAGCGTGGACTCGCCGCCCACCGCCCGCGTGACCGCGTTGGCGAATTCGCCGGTCGCGCCTTCCGTCTCCGCGAGGTTGTGGTCGCGCGTCAGCTGCAGCAGCCGGCCGGAGCGCCACCGGTAGACGCGGCTGTCGCCGGCCCAGAGCACGGCGCAGCGGCTGCCACGTGTCAGCAGCGCGACGACCGTGCTGCCGCTGCGGGCGCCGTTGGCCGATCTTTCGGCCGCGCGGTCGAGGTGGTCGTTGACCTGGCGCACCCGATCGCGGGCGCTCTCGATGGCATCCTCGAAGACGCCGCCGGGCGTGAAGTCCGCCAGCGCGTCGCACACCATCCGGCTGGCAATCTCCCCTTCGCTGTGGCCGCCGAGACCGTCGGCGACGACCCAGAGGCCCGCGTCGGAGCGCTCGACGAACGAGTCCTGGTTGACGCTGCGAACCTTGCCGACGTCGGTGGCCGCCGCCGATCGATACCAGGGCGCCGGACCGCTCGCATCCACGGCGGTGTCGGATCCATTGGCCGCGCCCTGCGACGGAATCGGCCGCCACTGGCGCTCGGCCCACGAGCCGTCGAGCAGCGCGGCGAACGCGTCGGGGTGCGGCAGCCCTTTCAGGATCAGGCAGCTCGGCTCGACAACCGACGATCCCGAGGTCCACCACATCGCGAGCGGGTCGTACACCGCGGACAGACGCTGCGAGAGCAGCTGCTCCAGCGCGGGAGCGAGCTGCGGCAGCGAACCGATCGGAATCTGCCAGCACGCCTGCGCGTGGTCGTTCAGCACGGCGGCGGCCGCGCGATCGAGCGCCACGGACGGGGCGAGCGCGAACGGCGCTTCCTCGGCGCCGAGCTGCATGAGGCGGTCGTCGAAGCTGTCCACGTCCACGGCGTCGGCGGCGAGCGTCTCGATCACGAGCCGCTCGGCGGCATCGAAGAACCCGGCCGCCTGCGACGCGATCGTGAGCACGCTCGCGGTCGGCGACAGCTGCGCCACCAGCGTCAACGGAAAGTAGCGGCCGACGCGATCGACGCTCGGCACCATCAGGCCGGCAACGGGCGAGGGGCCGCAGACGCCGGCCGCGCACGCGAAGCGCCACGCCGGGCTCGTCAAGTAAACGTCGAGCCAGCGATCGCCAAGAGCCGACCGGCTCGCCGAGACGCACTCCTGCAGCCACGCGTCCCACACGCCGACGAACGCGTCGGAGACGCGGCGGCGAAGAAAATCGCCGTGGCTTGGCAGCTTCCCGTAGAACCCGATCTCCACGCTCGTCAGTGCCTCGATCCGGTCATTCGCTGCAGCGGAACTGCCGCAGCACGTCCCTGTCGTTGAACGGGTTTCGCACGCTGGCCGCGTCGAGCCTCACCTGCGCCTGGTGCCCGTCTTTCACGAACGTCAGCTCGGACCGCACCTCGGTCTCGGGCGACACGCGCGCGGTGTCGAGGAGCCGGAACCACGCCCACGCGCCCTGGAAGGCGGCGTTGGGGCGCCCGCCCGCCCGCATCTCGAAGCTGACGGCCGCCGGACCCGCGCTCTGGCCGGGCCAGGTCGCAGCCACGCTCCGTTCGGGGCCATGGCGGTACTCGACGTTCTGTCCGTCGATCTCGAGGAGGAGGCGCGTGACGTCGGCATCGAGCTCCGTCGGCGTCAGCCTGAACCTGACCTCCGATTCCTGGCCGCCGGGGCGGAAGAACATTTCGCGGATGTGCCGGGCCGACTCGAACTGACGGAGCATCGCCTGCGACGGCCCGACCGAGACGCCCGAGGCGTCGGCCCGCCACGTCCACGGGCTGCGCGAGATGTCGACGAGCGGCTCGAGCTCGTTTTTGAAGAAACGGTCGAAGACGCCGCCGTAGCCGAACACGCGTCCGAAGTCGGCGAGCGGGACGTCAACCGTGCTGGCCGCGACAAACGGATAGCGGTCCTGGACGACCTCGCGGCACTCGCGCACGACGTCTTCGCGATACCGCGTCTCGAGCGTGCCGCGCACGCCGCTCCTGATGGTCACCGCGGTGCGATCGGCCACCTCGTTGACGATCGACGCGATCGACGGAGGCAGCGCCGTCGCCTCGCGTTTCAGCGCATTGACGAGCTCGCCGACGCTGCTGATCGCAGCCGGATCCGTCAGGTTCGTTCCGCCGACGGCAGGTCCGACCGGTTCCAGCCGCTGCTGCACCTGTTTCAGCTTGTCGATGACGCTGTCGATCGGCGCGGCCCCCTGGTCGGCCGACACGAGCCGGTGAATCGAGGCGAAGTGCGCGGTCACCTTCGTGCCCGGCGTCACCGTCGACAGCCCGATCGCCTGCTTGCCCCGGTTGAAGACGTTGTCGAAGGTGCTGACGATGCCCGGCTTGGCCGACGCGGGATCGGCGGGCTTCACGAGGAACGTCTGCTCGTCGATCGTCTTCAGCAACCCGCGCAGCGGCGACGTCGGCCCCGAGAGGATGCCGAGCGCATCCTTCGTGCTCGCCAGCGACGCCATCGAGACCGGCTCGATGTCCTTGACGATGCCGTCCCAGAACGCGATGTAGTCCTTCTCGTAGAGATCGGTGAACTCGGTCGCGATCGCCGTGGAGCCGACGCGCGGCGCGCCGCCCTCGCCCCACACCCACTGGTCGGAGGCGATCTGCTTGACGAGGTCGCTCGCGCCGCGGCTGGTGATTTCGTTGAAGACCGGTTTGGTGTAGAGGCTGATGACCGGCTGCGACAGCGGCAGGCCGCTCTTTCGTCTCAGCACGCGTTCGGCGCCGACGCCGGCGGCCACGTCCAGCCTGAGCGCCCGCGACGTGTCGGACGCATAGCCAAGCCGCACCTGCCGGTAGATGAGCCCGCCAAGCGAGGCCTGGCGGATGGTGCTGCGCGCCTGGGCGACCAGCGACTGATCGAGCTCGATCGGCCGCAGCGCGTCCTCGTACTGCAGGAGGCTCGCGAAATGCTTCGACAGCGCGGCGCCCGCCTCGGTGTCCGCCGAGTCGAGGCTCTTCCACTCGAGATCGGCGACGAACCCGAGCTGCGCCTTGTTGAGATGCTCGGGCTCGCCGAGCATCAGGTACGCCTTCAGGTATTCGTACAGCTTCTCGGGCTCCGGCACGTAGTCGACGAGCCGCTCCTTGATGCGCGCGGCCACTTGCGGCAGCAGCGCGCCATCGAGCTCGCGCATGTAGGCGTCGCGCGCGGCGTTGCCGAGCGAATTGCCCTGGAACAGGCCCCAGCGCATCGCCCAGGGCGAATGGTCCGCGTGGCGGTTCGCAGAATCGGAGACCGCGCGCACCGCGTCGAGCCTCGGCAGGATGCTCTCGAGCGCCGCCGCCGCGCCAATCGGCGGCACCTGCGCCAGCTTGTTGACGTCGGTCGCGACCTGGGAGATGTAGTCGCGGTTGCGGACGTAGCTGATCGACAGCAGCACGAGGGCGACGACCACGAAGAGCGCCATCGCCGCGTAGGCCGCGAGTTGTGCCGCCGCTTTCTTGACCTCGAGGCGGCGGTTGACGCCGGCGAGCCCGGACTCGGCCAGCAGGACTTCCTTCAGGAACCGCTCGATGAAGTACGCCTTGCCGCGTCCGCCTGACGACACGACCGCGTCCGGCGCGACCGCGAAGCGGCGGCCGATGGCGCCGAGCAGCCGATCGATGGGCGTGCCTTCCTGCGTGCCGCTCGTGAAGTAGACGCCGCGCAGCAGCACCTGCTGCTGGTCGAAGCGCGTCGAGGCAAAGACGTCGGTGACGAACTGTGCGAGCAGGTCGCGCAGCGCGGCCATCTGCTGCGGGAAGCCGAACATCTTCGTCCCGCGGCCCGGGTCGCGGTCTTCCTCCAGCCGGGTGAAGAGACGCTCGTTGAGCCGGCCGATCAGCGCGTCGAACTCCTCCGGATACGCGCGTGGCGCGTCGCCCTTGACGGTCTGCTCGTGCGGGAACGTGGTCCCCCAGACCTGCGCGCGCCCCTCCTGCGTCAGGTCGTCGAAGTACTCGGTGAACCCGGCGACGAGGTCGCACTTGGTCACCATCACGTAGACCGGCAGCTGGATGCGCAGCTCGCGATTGAGCTCGTTCAGCCGCCGCCGCGCCGCCGCCACGTAGGTCTCGCGGCCGTCGGCGTGCTGGGTCATCAGGTCCTGCGCGCTGACGGTGAGGATGACGCCGTTGATCGGCCGCCGCGTGCGGTACTTGCGCAGCAGCGAGAGGAACTCGAGCCAGCCGGCCGCATCGGCGCCCGCGTCGGAATCCTGCGTGGTGAACCGGCCGGCGGTGTCGAGAAATACCGCCTCGTCGGTGAACCACCAATCGCAGTTGCGCGTGCCGCCCACGCCGCGCAGCGCCCCGCGGCCCGACCGCTGCTCGAGCGGAAAATGCAGCCCCGAGTTCACCAGCGCCGTCGTCTTGCCGGAGCCGGGCGCGCCGATGATCACGTACCACGGCAGCTCGTACAGGCTGTGGCCGCCGCGCCGCTTCTGCTTCAGCGTCGCCGTGGCTTCCTCGAACCGCTCCCTCAGCTGCAGCGCGTCGGCGCTCGGCCGCTCGTCGGCCTTCGACTGCTTCACGACGGCGGCCACCAGCTTGTCGCTGGCGCGGAACGCGCGAAGCTTCTTCACCACGATCGCCACGAAGAAGAGCACCGCGACGATGGCGATCGCGATCCAGCGCGCCGTCTCGCTCTCGAGCGGACGGTAGTCGGCAAACGCGAAGTACGGCCCCGCGAGCCAGATGAAGGCCGCCACCAGCAGGAAGCCGACGACCAGGAGAAAGCCGCGCCGTTTCAGGAACGCAAACATGCTCGTCTCGCAATCAAGGGACGTGAACGATCTCGACCCGCCGGTTTCGCGCCCGGTTGTCCGGGTCCGACTCGGGGCGGAACCTGGGCTGCGACGACCCGACGCCGGTCCATTCCACCCGCGCCGGGTTCGCGATCGCCGGCTGCAGCACGCGCGCGACGCTCACCGCGCGGTCGCGTGACAGCTCGAAGTTGTCGCGATAGCGCAGCGACCGCACCGGCTGGTCGTCGGTGTGCCCGACGACGAGCACGCGGCCGGGCACCTTGTCGATCGCCTGCGCGACGCGCCGGACGATCGGCACGACATCCGGGTTCAGCGTCGCGCTGCCGGACGGAAAGAGGTTCGGCACGAGCAGCGTGACGAGCGTGCGTCCCTGCTGGTCCTCGACGGTCACCGCGCCGCGCGCCTCCTCCGGCGCGAGCAGCTGCTTCAGCGTGACGCCGGAGGCCGATGGCTTCGCGGGCCCGCTGAACCCGTCGAGTCCCACCTTCGCGAGCGACGCCTGGACGGGCGCCGCGGCGCCGCCCAGGCGCGACGCGTACACCGCGTAGGCCATGGCGACGATCACGAGCGCGGCCACGCCGACGATCCACCACGGCACGTAGCGGATCAGGCGGTTGCGGCGATCCTCGAGCCCGCGCCAGCGCAGCGCCAGTTCCGGGGCCGCCGCGCCGTGATGTTCGCGAATCCGCCGGTAGAGCGCCTGCCGCACCTCGGCGAGCCGCGCGTGTCCGCGCGCTTCGACGTGGTACTTGCCGGTGAAGCCGACGACCAGGCACAGGTACTGGAGCTCCATCAGCGCGAGGTGGCGCTCGGGATCCTGCGAAACGCGGTCGAGCATCGCGTAGAACTTCTCGCCGCCCCACGCTTCGCGGTGCAGCTGCACGAGCAGCGTCTGCTGTGCCCACTCGCTCTGCGCGCCCCACGGCGTCGAGAGCACGGCTTCGTCGAGCGTGGCGCACAGCGCGTAGCGCGCGGCCAGCACGGTCTCGTTGGCGGCGCCGCCGGAGCGGGCGCGCTCCTCGAACTTGTAGATCTCGTCGAGCGCGTGCCGCCTCAGGCCGGCGACGTCGGGCGCCGAGAGCGTTCCGCGCAGCCGTCCCGCGAGCAGCAGCACGTTGCTGGCGGCGCGCACGAGCGGGTCGAGGCCGGTGCCGAGGTTCTCCGGCGAGGATGGCGGCAGCGGCTCCGACGCAGGCGCGCTCGGCGCCTGCCAGCGCGGGGGAGGCGGGAACGCCGCGCCGGGCCGTCCCGCGCCTGGCCGCGGACGCAGCACGGTCGCGTCTGCCGGCCTGAATGGATCGTCAATCTGCGGCATCGATACGCTCCGTCAACTGCGGATGGCCCAGAACTCGAGCGCGATCCCGGGGAACTCGCCGGCGACGTGCAGCGCCACGCCGCCCGACGTTTTGAGCTGGGCCCACAGCTCGTTGGCCTGGTCCAGCTCGAAGTACACGAACCCTGCGTGAAACGGGATCTGGCGCGGCGCCACGGGCACCGGGTGCACGGGCACGCCGGGCAGCTGCAGGTTCACGAGGTCGCGAATCTTTTCGACCGGGCCGATCTTGAGCTGCGCCGGAAAACGGCGGCGGAGCTCTTCGGCCGGCATGTCCGCACGCGCGGCGAGAATGAACACGGCGCTCGTGTACAGGCCGCGGTCGTTGACGACCGCGACGCTGATGCCGAACTTCTTGGACTCGATCGGAATGGCGATGGCGCTCTGCTCGAGCACGACGCTGAGCGACGTGCGGAGCGCGGTCATCACCGGCTCGAACGATTCGCGCAGCGCGTCGTGCCGGTACGCGGCCAGCTGCGGGGGCCGCTTCGACGGCGTCGTGAACGTGGCCAGCTCCCCCGCCGCCGACACGCACAGGCGGTAGAGATCTTCCGGGTGCACGATGCCGGCATCGAGGTAGTGGCCGAGCAGCGGCTCGTACCGGTTGATCGCCTGCAGCATCAGGAAGTCGGCGATCTCCGCGGACGACCCGCGGCCGGTCGCCGCCACGCGGCCACCGAGCGCGTCGCCACGCTGGTGCAGCAGCCCGAGCAGCTCCGTCGTGAACGTGTGCAGGCGATGCGAGGCGTGCGCGTCGAGCACCGTCGGGATGAACGACTCGTCGAGCACCACCTGCTTGTCCGCCCGGCACTCCACG
>DASQAX010000167.1:0-9988 GCA_035635535.1 Vicinamibacterales bacterium
CCCTGCGGGAGCATCCAGATCTGGACGGCGCGGTCTCGTTCCTGCCCGATGGCCGGCGTCGCGGGACCGCCCGGCAGCATCGTCTCGTTCCACGCGCGGGTGCCGCCGACGACGAGGATCTGGCGCTGCGGCGCCGCAAAGGAAAGTCCGCCGCCGCCCTGCGCCAGCCCGTCGGGGTTGGTGCGCTCGAGGTCGATGCGCATGCCGGGCACGGCGTAGTTGATCCACACGTTGTATTTCGTCAGCTTCGCCGCCGGCCACGGTCCACCAGGCTTGAACGACTGGCCGACGATGTATTGCGTGCCGGTAGCCTGGTACTGCGCCGTGGTGGTGGCGTCGTTGTACCCGAGGCCGCGGAGCATGCCGTGCGCGATGGCGACTTCGCGGAGAACCGCCGCGCGATCGACTGGCGCGGGGCTCGCCGCCGTCGTGGATCCTGGCGCCTGCTGCGCCTGCAATCCGGCCGACGCGAGGAGCGCGGTCGCCGCCAATTTCAGCACGCGTGTTCGCATGGATGCTCTCCGGGCGCATCAGGATATCAAGCAAGGCTCGAGGGCCAAAGCGCGGGGCCCGACGCTCGAACGCGGCGGTTGGCATAGAATGTTCAGCCCGGAGGACAGCATGAAGGCTCGTTCAATCGGCGGTTTCGCCGCCGCGGCCGCGATCGTCGCGGCGTCGCTCGTGCCAGCGGTGGCGCAGCGCGGCGGCGGGGCGGCGCAGCCACCGGACAACGCGCCGACGCCGCGGATGGCCGACGGCCATCCTGACCTGACTGGCTGGTGGGGCGGTGGTGGCGGCGGGTTTGGCGGCGGCCGGACGCTGGCCGACCTCACCGACGAGAAGGGGAACGTCTTCCTGCAGCTGAACGCGCGCAGCCAGGGCTCCGCGCTCGGCACCGCGTCGGGCCAGCTCGCGACGAACTTCGAGCGCGACAGCGGCGTCAACCAGCGGTCCGATCCGAACAAGCCGATTTACAAAGCGCAGTTCTGGGAGAAGGTGCAGAACCTCGACGTGAACGGCAACGCCGAGGATCCGACCTTCAGCTGCGGACCGGCCGGCGTGCCGCGCATGGGGTTCCCGAACAAGATCGTGATGAACCCGGCCGAGGTCGTCTTTCTCCACGACAACGAGAACACGTTCCGCTGGATTCCGATCGGCAAGCCGCACAACACCGATCGGGATCCGACCTACAAGGGCGATTCGGTGGCGAAGTGGGAAGGCGACACGCTGGTCATCGACACGACCAACTTCAACGACGAGACGTGGCTCGGCTGGCCGGGCTACTTCCACTCCGACGATCTGCACGTGATCGAGAAGCTCACGCGCACCGGCAACACGACCAGGTACGAGGTGATCGTCGAGGACCCGCAGGTCCTCCAGAAGCCGTGGGTGTGGACCCCGCGCATGATCCGGCTGAACACGGATCCGAAGGCGGCGTTCTGGGAAGACCCGCCGTGCAAGGACGAGGACCTCGAGCACATCGTCACGAAGGAGCGGGGATAACCGCGAAGGCTTGGAGGTACCCCTCACCCCGCTGGAATTCGCCGGGCGCGCGCGCCGCCTGTACGCCGAGCGCGAGGCCGTCGTCGACGGTGACGAGCGCTTTACGTACGGCCGCTTCTTCGAGCGCTGCGACCGCTGGTCGTCGGCGCTGCAAGCGCTCGGCGTCAGGCAGGGCGACCGCGTCGTCTACATCGCGCCGAACACCCACGCGCAGCTCGAGTCGTTCTACGCGGTGCCGCAGACCGGCGCCGTGCTGGTGCCCGTCAACTTCCGGCTGACGCCGGACGACTTCGCCTACATCATCAATCACAGCGGCGCGCGTGTCGTCTGCGCACACGAGGACTACCTCGAGGCCGTCGATGGCATCCGCGCGCAGTTGCCGCGCGTCGAGCACGTCGTCGCGCTCGAAGGCGCGCGGGCCGGGTGGCTCGAATACGAACGGCTCGTCGACGCCGCTTCGCCGCGTTACAAGCCGGTGACGATCGGCGAGCGCGACCTGCTGACGGTCAATTACACGAGCGGCACGACATCGCGCCCCAAGGGCGTGATGATCACGCATCGCAACGCGTACATGAACGTGGTCGGCACGCTGATTCACCTGCCGATGACACCGGCCGACCGTTACCTGTGGACGCTGCCGATGTTCCACGCCAACGGCTGGACGTACGTGTGGACGGTCACGGCCGTTGGTGCCGTACACGTCTGCCTGCGCAGGGTCGACCCGGTCCAGGCGTTCCGGCTGATGGCGGAGGAGTCGATCACGTCGCTCTGCGCGGCGCCGACGGTGCTGATTTCGCTGGCGAACGCGCCGGACGAGGTCCGCAGGCACGCGCCTGCGGGCATCCGCGTCACGACGGCAGGCGCGCCGCCGGCCGCCGCGACGATTCAGCGGATGGAAGGGGAGCTCGGCTGGCACGTCACGCAGGTGTACGGGTTGACCGAGACGGCGCCGTTCATCACCGTGTGCGAGCCGCGCCCCGAGCATGCGACGCTCTCGCTGGAGCAGCGCTGCGTGATCAAGGCACGGCAGGGCGTCGAGCTCGTGACGTCAGGCGATCTCCGCGTGCTCGACGAGGCCGGCAACGAGGTGCCGCACGACGGCAGCACGCTCGGCGAGATCTGCGTCCGCGGCAACGTCGTGATGGAAGGGTATTACGACGACCCGAAGGCGACCGCCGAGGCGATGCGCGGCGGCTGGTTTCACAGCGGCGACGCTGCGGTCGTCCATCCGGATGGGTACGTGGAGATCCGCGATCGGTTCAAGGACGTGATCATCAGCGGCGGGGAGAACATCTCGTCGGTCGAAGTCGAAGGCACGCTGATGCGGCACCCGGCCGTGCAGGAAGTCGGCGTCGTCGGCATGAAGCACGAGAAGTGGGGCGAGGCGCCGCACGCCTTCGTCGTCCTCAAGCCGGGCTCCTCGGCGAGCGATCGCGAGCTCATCGAGTTCGTCCGGGAACGGCTCGCCCATTTCAAGGCGCCCCACGGCGTGACCTTCGTCACGGAGCTGCCGAAGACCGCGACCGGCAAGATCCAGAAGTACGTCCTGCGCGGCGGCAAATCGGCAATCTCAGCGCAGTAGCCCGCCACGTGGGCGTCACGAGATTTTGAGGACGATCTTGCCGAACTGATCTCCAGCTTCCATGCGGATGTGCGCATCTCCGGCCTGCTCCAGCGGAAACACCTTGTCGATGACCGGACGCAGACCGCCGGCTTCATACAGCTTCAGCATCGCCGCGAAGTCCGACGGCGGGCCCATCGTGCTGCCGAGGACATTGAGCTGCTTCCAGAAGATGCGCCGGATCTCGACGTTCTGTGCCGCGCCGAGCGTCGAACCGTAGCTCACGAGCCGTCCGCCCGGCTTGACCGCGTCGAGCGCTCGATTGAACGTCTCGCCGCCGGCGCCGTCGATGACCACGTCCGGGCGTGAGCCGATCAGCGCGATGAGCGACTTCACCCAGTCATCCTTCCGGTGGTTGACGCCGCCCGTCGCGCCATGGCGTGTCGCGGCCTCGATCTTGGACTCGTGGCCGGACGTGACGTAGACCTTCGCGCCGACCTGCCGGGCGATCACGAGGGCGGTCGTCGCGACGCCACCGCCGATCCCGGTGACGAGGACCGTTTCTCCCGGCTGCACCCGCGCGCGGGTCACGATCGCGCGGTACGCGGTGACAGAGGCGAGCGGCACGGCTGCGGCCTCTTCCCACGACAGGTGCGCGGGCTTCGGGTGCAGGTTCGCCGCCGGCACCTTGACCATCTCGGCGTACGTGCCGTCGACCGGCAGGCCGAGGATGTTGAACGCGCTGCCCTGCGCGCGCTCGTCGGGTCCCCAGTCGAGCGACGGATCGATCACCACCTCGCGCCCTTTCCACGACGCATCGACGTCGGCGCCGACGTCGATGACCTTGCCGGCGCCGTCGGACCCGAGGACGATCGGAACCTTGACGCCCGCGTACTGACCCTTGCGAATCCAGACGTCGCGGCGATTCAGCGCCGCCGCGTGAAGGCGAACGACCGCTTCTCCCGCACCGGGGACCGGATCGGGACGCGGCTCCATTCGAAGGTTGTCGGGATCGCCAAGAGCGGTGAGCACGATTGCGCGCATAACGGCGTATTGTAAGCTCGGTCGTCCGGCGAATCCGGACGCGCCAGACGATCCCTCGCCGGATGCAGGCATGATCGACAGACTGTTCGACCTTTCAGGCCGCGTCGCCATCGTCACGGGCGGCTCGCGCGGACTCGGCGCGGAGTTCGCCGAGGGGCTTGCGGAAGCCGGCGCGTCGCTGATGCTCTGCGCCCGGCGCGACGAGTGGCTGCTGCCGGCCGTCGAGTCGCTTCGCGGACGTGGCTTCACCGTCGACGCGATGCGCTGCGACGTCTCCAACGCCGCCGACGTCCAGGCCGTCGCCGACGCGACGGTCGAGCGCTTCGGCAAGATCGACATTCTCGTCAACAACGCGGGCATTTCGTGGGGCGAGCGGCCGGAAGCGATGACGCTGACGCAGTGGCAGAAGGTGATCGACGTGAACCTCACCGGCGCGTTCATCTGCTCGCAGGCCGTGGGCCGGACGATGATCGAGCGGCAATATGGCCGCATCATCAACATCGCGTCGATTGCCGGCCTGCAGGGGAACGTCAACGGGCCGTACTACGCCGGCTACGCGGCGAGCAAGGCCGGCCTGATGGGCCTCACCCGCGAGCTTGCCGCGTCGTGGGGACGCCACGGCATTCGTGTCAACGCCATCGCGCCCGGCTTCTTCCATTCGCGGCTGTCCGACTCGTCGATCGCGGAGGTCGAAGCGAGCCTCAACGCGGTGACACCGCTCGGGCGCGTCGGCCGGCCCGGCGAGCTGAAGGGCGTGGCGGTCTTCCTGGCCTCCGACGCGTCCAGCTACGTCACCGGCCAGACCATCGTCGTCGACGGCGGAGGCACGATTGCCACCGGATTCGCTTAGCCGCATCGCCGTGATCGGTGCGGGGACGATGGGGCATGGCATCGCGCAGGTGGCGGCGATGGCCGGCTACGAAACGCGATTGACCGATGCGAGCGCCGACTCGCTGGCCGCGGCATGGAGCCGCATCCAGTCGAACCTCGCCGGCGCCGTCTCCCGCGGAAAGCTGACGCGGGCGCAGGCCGACGCCGCAATCGCGAACATCGTCCCGGTCGCCGAGCTGTCGACCGCGGCGCGCGACGCGGATCTCGTCATCGAAGCGGTCGTCGAAGAGATGGCCGTCAAGCAGTCGCTCTTCCGGCAGCTCGACGCGGTGGTCCCCGACGAAACGATCCTCGCGACCAACACCTCGTCTCTCTCCGTTGCGCGCATCGCCGAGGGCACGACGCGACCCAATCGCGTCGTCGGGATGCACTTCTTCAACCCCGTGCACATCATGAAGCTGGTGGAGATCGTGACGCACGCGGGCTGCGACGAATCCGTCGTGGCCCTCGCGCGTGCGGCCGCGGAGCGAATGGGCAAGACGACGATCCTCGTGCGGGACACGCCTGGCTTCGCCTCGTCGCGGCTCGGCGTCGCGCTCGGGCTCGAGGCGATGCGGATGCTCGAAGACGGCGTCGCCTCCGCCGCCGACATCGACACGGCGATGGAGCTCGGGTACGGCCACCCGATGGGGCCGCTGCGGCTGACCGATCTCGTCGGCCTGGACGTGCGGCTGAAGATCGCGGAGTACCTCCATCGCGAGCTGGCGGACGAGAAGTTCGCGCCGCCGCGCGTGCTGCGCGAGAAGGTGGAGCGCGGCGAGCTGGGGAAGAAGACAGGCAAGGGGTTTTATGAATGGTAGGATGCGGCGCTGATGGCGATCCTCGAATGGATCCAGAACCTGCGGCTCTCGACGTCGATCGCAGAATCGGATTCACTCTGGTGGGGCTACGCGTGGTGGCTGTTCGTGCACGCGGTCGGCATGGGGTTGACGGCGGGTCTCGGCTTCATCGTCTGCCTGCGGCTGCTGGGCATCGGCGCGCAGATTCCGCTCTCGTCGTTCCGCGTCCTGTTTCGCCTGTTCTGGATCGGCTTCTACCTGAATCTCCTCTCGGGCACGCTGCTGTTCATGACCGACGCGACCGGCATCGCGCGCGTCTGGGAGCTGTACGCGAAGCTCGTCTGCCTGGGCCTCGCGCTTGCCGCCATGGCGCGGCTGCGCCGCTTCGTGGACAGCGACCAGAGCGACGGCGCGGTGCCGCCCGCCGTGCGGAACATCGCGTACGCGTGCATCGTCTTATGGCTGGCGGTCATTACATCGGGGCGGCTCATCGCCTACGCCGTCGAGGCCAACGGTGCGACCCTCTGATCTCGTTCACCTGCACCTCCTGTTGAACCACTTCCCGACGGTCGGGATGATCGTCGGCTTCGGCGTCTTCGTGCTCGCGCTGCTGAAGAAGAGCGAGGACCTGAAGCGCGGCGGCCTCGCCATCTTCTTCGTCATCGCCCTGCTCTCGCTGCCGACCTACATGACCGGCTATTCGGCGCAGAAGTCGGTCAAGAGGATGCCGGGGGTCTCGCAGGACGTGATCGATCTGCACCAGCGATCGGCGCTGATGGCGTTGATCGTCATGGAAGCGACCGGGGTCGTGGCGTGGTACGGCCTGTGGTACTCGAGGCGGCGCACGTCCTCGGGCGCACGGAACACCGCGGCCGTGCTCCTGTTGTCGGCGGTGACGATCGGCCTGATGTCGAGCGCGGCCAATGCAGGCGGCGAGATCCGCCACCCGGAGATCCTCGGCAGCGCGGCCGAGGTGCCGGCCACCGAAGGCCTGCTCGCGCCCCACTGGCTCGCGAGCGACTTCATCACCAAGTATCAGTACACCCACCCGTGGGCGTGGAAGACGCTCGAGACGATCCACTTCATGGGCCTCTGCCTCCTGTTCGGGGTCGTCGTGGTGGGGAACCTGCGGCTGCTCGGCTGGATGCGCAACGCGCCCCTCGAGGGCTTTCACCGGCTGCTGCCGTGGGGCGTCTGGGGGTTTGTCGCCAACTCGGTGACCGGCATGATGTTCTTCATCGGCCAGGCGTTTCAGTACATCGAGAACCCGGCGTTTCACTGGAAGATTCTCTGCATCCTGCTCGCGGGCGCCGATGTCCTGTACCTGACGTGGCACGACGAGGTGTGGGAGATGGGGCCCGGCGACACGGCGCCCGCCATGGTCAGGTTCCTGGCCGCGTCGCAGATCTTCCTGTGGATCGGGGTGATTTACTTCGGACGGATGCTGCCGTACCTCGGCGACGCGTTCTAGGACGACTAGAGCATCGCGAGCTGCTTCTCGATCTTCTCGAGCTCTTTGCGCTCTTTCTTGTCGCGCGCAGCCGCCGGCTCGACCTTCCCGTAGAAGCGCATGATGTCGGCGCGCAGCGCGTCCGGCGCGGCGGCCTTCTTCGACGAGAGGCGCGCCAGCAGCTCGGCGTACGTCTGGTCCGCGAGCGTGTACTCGCCGCGCCTGGTCGGCTGGCCCGTGTCGAAGTCGGTGTTGCGCAGGTCGAGGCGGTTGTCGCGGACGCTTTGCAGCAGCGTGCGATAGCGTTCGCGCGACGCCTTGAAGCTGTCGGTGAACAGGCGCTCGGCTTCCGGCGAGGGCGTCTGGAACGCCAGCGCCTTGAACGGGCCGATCTTGGGCATCACGCGCACGACCCAGACGAAGAAGCGCGCGAAGACGCCCGGGCGCCGGTAGGCCGTACCGAAATCGCTCTCGTATTGCCGCCGCGTGATGGTGTAGACGTACGCGGTCCGCTCGACGTGGGGCGTCAGCCTCTCGATCTCGTCGCGCTTCTTCTCCCACGCGACCTGCGTCATCTGCGGGATGGTCGTCCCGACGGCGTAGCGGAAGGTGCCGATGGCGAGATCCTCGCTGGCGAAGACGTCTTTCATCTCGATGGCGTAGGTCTCGCGGAACGCCCGCTCCACGAGGTCGGTTGCCACCTCGAAGCCGATGAAGTCGCGGTAGGTCTGCGGGAGGTACGCGCCGCTGGCGACGTGCACGACGTCGAAGGCGAACTCCACCATGATGTGGCGCTTCGGGTCCTCGACATACGTGACCTCGTCGCCGAATTTCGCGCGCAGCTTTGGATACTCCAGCGGCACCGCGCGGTTGGTGCCGAGCGGATGGCCCGTCGAATCCGCGACGTAATGCGCGAGCGCCCCGAGCGCGAACGCGTACTCGTTGACGTCGCGCGCGTCACGAATCAGCGCCTCGACGAAATCGCCCGAGCGCGTGTAATGGAGCAGGTTCGTGAAGAAGTGGCTGCCGAAGGGGTAATAGCCCATGTCCGGCATGACGGAGCCGCCGTAGGCGTACGCGCGGGCGGTCTTGATGGTGTCGGCGCTCGCGGCGCCGAACCGCGCCTTCAGCATCGGCGCGATGACGTCGTCCCACGCCGCGTCAACCATCGACTCGTGCGCCAGGATCGAATAGGCCGACGCGGGGCGCGCCAGCAGGAGCGCCCCGATGCACAGCAGGATGGCGGCCCGAAGTCGAGGCGCGCTACAGGGCCGCGTGCTGGAAGGCCGCGAGCGGGTCAGCCGTATGCAGTCGCGCACTCTGGGCGAGGTACTGTGCAATCACGACGCCGCGCGCGGCTTCGACCTCGGAGTGGCAGGAAAACCGGAGCAGACGCCGGCTGCCCTCCAGGGACACGACGATCTCGCGGGTGGCCCGCTGCACGTCCGCGATCTCGCTCCACGTCACGCTCAGATCGAGCGTCCCGCGAAATTTCAGCCAGCCGCTCGTCAGCACGACGTGGCCGTACTGGTCGACGCGGCGGCGTCCGAAGCGCACCGGCGTCACGTAATGGCATTGGTCGCCCGGCGCCAGCGGGTCGGGCGCCGTGACGACGGGCACGTCGCCCTGCTTCAGGCGGCTCGCCAGCTCGGTTGCCTCCGCTTCAATCGCTGTCTCGTCCGGAAGTTGTGAACCGTTCATGTCAACCCCACGTCACGGGCTCGGCCCTACCGTATCGGTTTTTGGCAGTCGGGAGTCGAAACTGTGCTCCAAATGCCGGATGAGCAAGACCGTTGCCTTCCCTGGCCGGCACCCGCACGCGGCTACAATCCGTGGCGTGCGACGCGGCGTCCGGATCGACCCCCTGACAATGGTTGAGCTCGCCGCGGTTGCGCTCGCCGCCGTGCTTGCGCTGGCGCCCGTGCGGCCGCAGTCGGTCGAAGCGTGGTATTCGACCGCGGCCTACCCGAGGATCGAGCGCGCCCTGACGCCGCTCTCGAACCGGCTGCCCTTCGCGCTTCTCGACCTCCTGCTCGTCGTTCTCGCAGCGGCGGCGATCGTCTCGGTCGGCACCGCCGTCCGCGTGACATGGCGCACGCGGACCTTCGGCCGCCTCGGTCGAACGCTGGGCCACGTCGCGGCGGGCGCCGCGGTGATCTACGCGCTCTTTCTGCTGCTCTGGGGATTCAACTACCGCCGCGTGCAGATGTCGGATCGGCTGGTCGTCGATCGCGATCGGCCGACGCCCGAGCAGGTCGTCGATCTCGCCCTGATGGCCGTCGCGCAGATGAACACCCTGTACGCCGCGGCCCATCCGGACGGGGCACCGGTTCCCGAATGGCAGGATGCGGCGCTGCGCAGCGCGTTCGCCGACGTGCAACGGGCCTTGAGCGACGCGCCCGACGTCGAACCGGGGCGCCTGAAGCACAGCCTGCTCGGTCCGTACTTCCGGTGGACCGGCGTGGACGGCATGGTCAATCCGTTCGGGCTCGAAGTAATCGCCAACCCCGACCTGCTGCCGTTCGAGCGGCCGTTCGTTGCGGCGCACGAATGGGGGCATCTTGCGGGGTACGCGAACGAGGCCGAAGCGAACTTCGTCGGCTGGCTGACGTGCGTCCGCGCGTCACCCCGTCACCAGTACAGCGGATGGTTCTACCTCTATTGGCAGATCAGCGGGGAAGTGAATGCGCAGGAGCGCACGAACGTGAACGCCTCTCTGGCGGAAGGCCCGCGGCGCGACGTCAACGCCGTCATCGCGCG
>DASQAX010000168.1:0-9352 GCA_035635535.1 Vicinamibacterales bacterium
GCCGTCGATCGGAAAGTAGTTGCCGAGCCCCGGGAAGTCCTCGCGCCTGATGCGCGGCATCGCGGTCGCCGCCGTCCCCGCCCCGAGGCCGACGGCGTTGCAGCCGCGCAGGCCGCACAGGTCCGGCAGCGGCGACTCGCCAAGCCCCACGTAGTTGTTGTAGACCGAGGAGTAGGTGTTGCTGCCGGTCCCGTCTGGGCGGATGAACCCGATCGACATCTTGAACAACTCGGGCTCGGGAGCGCCTTTCGGCACCGTCCCTTCGATGACGTAGAGACGGTTGTCGTGCATGTAGATCGACGCCGACGTCCGCGACTGGTCCGCGCTGTTGGTGAACTGCAGCAGCGTCCCTTCGACCTGCTCCGCCCAGTTCCACGTCATGCCGGTCGGCGTGCCGTGCTGCTGCAGCAGCCTGAACGCCGCGTACGTGATGGCGCCGTGCACGTCGCTCTTCCAGTAGCCGGGGCCGACGATGCGGGTCTGGCCGCCGATGCAGGTCTCGGCGCCCGGCGCGCACGACTGGGATTTGGCAATCCCGAGCTTCTCGATGCCGCGGTAGTCCGCGACGGTGACCGAGTAGTGTTCCCGTCCGCGATCGACGCTGAAGACGCGAGCGGGCAGCGGATACCCCATCTGCGAGGTCCAGGTGATCTCCTGCACCTTCGGCGTGCCCGGGAACGTGACGCGGAAGCCGTCCTGTCGCGACGTGAACTCGGCCCACTCCTCCTGGGCGAAGAGAGGCCCTGCTAGCGCCAGAACGATGACCGCCGCCAATGACGTCACGCGCATGGAAGTTCTCCAAAAGGGCCGACCTGAAGGTCGGCCCCTACGCGGCCCGCTGCCCGCTGCCCACTAGAAATGCAGCTGCGCCCCGAACCGCACGACGCGCCCCTGCAGGATCTCGGTGACCCGGTCGAGCGCCGGCCCGTAGTTGAAGTTCTGGTTCAGCACGGTGTTCGCATTGAGCGTGTTGAAGATGTCAACCTGGAACCGCACGCTGCGCGTCGGCGTGAGCGTCACCACCTTCGCGAGCTCCACGTCGAGCTGATTCCACTGACCGGCGTACTTCGAGCCCGGCTTGATCAGCGGCACGACGACGCTCGTCTGCGTCAGCGTCGGAATGATCGACCGATCGACGGTGTAGTTGACGAAGAGCTGCCGGCCCGGATAGCTGGTGAGGACGCCGCTCGCCTGGATGCCCCACCAGATCGGATAGGCACCCGACAGCTTGAACTGGTCGATGAACGGCATGCCGACCTTCGTCTGATCGCAGAAGCGTCCGGCGGCGGTGTCGATAAGCGCCCCGGCGGGAACCGGATTGTTCGGATCGTCCAGGCTGCAGTTCTTGATGACGTTGCGGTCGTGCGTCCACCCGCCCATCAGGCGTCCCTCGCCGAGCCGCGCCTGGCCGGTTACCTCGATGCCGTTGTAGGTCTGCGTGCGGGCGTCGCCGACCGTGTTGGTGTCGAGGATGTCAACGAGCCCCTGCTTCGCGCGATTGAGGTTGTAGACGATCAGCGGCTCGCCGTTGAGGGGGCTTGCGATCGTGATCGGTGTGTAATCGCCCGGTCCCTGCAGCAGGTTGTCCTGCTGCTGCAGCCGATGGAAGCCGCGCCGGTAGTAGGCGACGCTCGCGGAGATGCCGCGCGCGAGCTGATGTTGAAACGCGCCCGAGTACTCGACGCTGTATTCCCGCTGGAGATTCGGATCGGGGTTGCGCGACTGCCGGATGCCGAACGAGTTGTTGTTGCTCGGGCCGATCTCGTTGTCCTGCGCGATGTCGTCTCCGTTCAGGTCGTTCCACGTGCGGCTGTCGACCGCCAGGAACATCGGGTTGTACGCGTTCACGTTATCCGTCGCGAACTGGCTGACGTACTTGCTGACGCTCCCCTTGACGGCCGTCCTGCCGTCGCCGAACAGGTCGTACGAGACGCCGAAGCGCGGCGACAGGTCCTTGTACGACGGGACGTGCACCTCGTCGAAGTGCCGCGCGGGCACGAAGCGGCCAACGCCCGCATCCTGCGCCCGGATGTACGCGTTGAAGTATTCCCACCGCAGGCCGTAATTCAGCGTCATCCGCCGCAGCGTCCACGAGTCCTGCCCGTAGATGCCGAGGTCGGCCTTCATGACCGGCCGCGACAGCAACGGCGTGTTCTGCACCATCACGGACGAGGGGACACCGGCGCGGTACACCTGGATCAAATCGGCGTTGGTTTCGCGCCTCTGGTCGTAGAAGCCGAAACCCCACTGATAGCCCCACTTGAACGCGTGCGACCCGGTGATGAACGCCAGGGACGAAGACAGCGTGTTGCGGATCGGAATGTTGTACTGCTCGACCGCGCCCGCCACGTGACGCGTGCTCAGGATCGTGTCCATGCGCGCCGCCTTGGCGAACCACGCGGGCGTGAACGCCGGTTCCTTCACCGCCGCCTGGTACACGACGTTGAACTTGGTGACGTTCCTGGCGAACCCGGTCTCGAGCAGCAGCCGTGGCGTCAGCGTTCCCGTCCACTTGGCCTGCAGGTTCGAGTAGTGCACGGGCGGGCGACGGTTGGCCGCCAGTTCGTCGATGCCTGCCGCCAGGCCGTCGTGCCCGCGGAATTTCTTCGTCAGCTCGTAGAAGTACGAGAGCTTGTGATTCGCGTTCGCCCGCCACGTCACGCGGCCGAGACCCTGCTTGAGCGTGTTGTCGTCCACGGCCTGTCGGCCGTCGGCGTAGAACGCGCCGGCGACGGCGTTGTTGCTGAGGACGTACCTGTAGGTGCCGAAGAACCAGATCCTGTCTTTCGCGACCGGCCCTCCGATCGACTGATTGAAGTCCCTCGCCACCAGCAGCGTCGGCTGCGTCGTCAGGCCGCGCTTGATGATGTTCTCGTCGAGGTTGCTGCTCGAAAAATGGCGGTTGGGAATCGTGCCGAAGAACGTGTCGCCGCGGAAGTCGTTGCCGCCTTCCTTCGGGATGATGTTCACGCGCACGCCGCCGGTAGACGTCTCGGCGCCCATCGCGCTCGTCTGGAACGTCATCTCCTGCGCCATGCCGTCGTTGAAGTACGGCACCGCGCTGCCGTTGGCGCCCATGGTGTTCAGTTCCATCCCGTCAACCTGCGTAACGGTCTGAAAGGCGTCCGAGCCGTGCGCCGTGATCCTGATCTGCTGGATCCCCGACGCGCCGCCGACATCCTGCCCGCTTGCGACGATGCCCGGGAGCGTGGCGCCGACGTTCCACATCATCCGGCCGCTCGGCAGCACGTCGAGGAGGTCGCGGTTGATGATCTGCTGCAGCACCGAGCTCTGGACGTCCACGAGCGGCGCCTCGCCGGTGACGGTGACGGTCTCCTGGAGCGTTCCGACTTTCATGTCGCCGTTGACGGTGGCGACCGTGCTGGCCTGCAGCGTGATGCCGTCGCGCTTGAAGGTGCTGAAGCCCTGGAGAGAAAACGTGACGGCATACACGCCCGGACGCAGATCGACGATCTTGAACTGGCCCTGGCCGTCGCTCACGACGGTTCGGGTTCTCTCGATCAGCGCAGGGCTGGCGGCCTCGACGGTCACGCCAGGGAGCACGGCTCCGCTGTCGTCCTTGACGACGCCGGCGATGGAACTCTGGGCGAATGACATCGCCGGGAACAGGACGAGCAGCGACGCCGCAGCAGCGACGCTCGCGAGCGCGTTCCGGAACGAACGCATGATACGCACCTCCAAGAGAAGCTGGAAACAAGACAGACCGCAGCGCCTGAAACGGAAACGCCGTGAGAGGGAAACGCCCCGGGAGGAAATCGCGCGGATTATAGCTTGGGCAGGAACCGGTTGGTGCGCGCCATGTACGCACGATAGTCGGGACCGAAACGCGCGACGAGCCGCTCTTCCTCGCGCGGAGCCCGGACCGCCAGCAGGGTGAACACGAGGCCGCCGATCAGGAGCATGAACCAGTTCGCAGCCGCCAGCGAGAACGCGAGCAGCATCAGCGCAACGGCGTCGTAAAACGGATGCCGCACCCAGCGATACGGACCCTTGATGACGAGGGTGTGCGCTCTCCTGGTCACCACGGTGTCCGTCAGGTTGGCGCCGAGCGTGCGCAACGTCCAGAACAGCAGCGCGCTGGCAACGGCAATCAGCACCACACCCGACCACCGCACCCATGGAGGCAGCGGGATGGCGGACCAGGCCATCCGCGCCGGGTTCACCAGGTAGACGAAGAGACTGACGAAGAACACGAGGCCCGCCGGTCGCAACGTCGCGAGGATGAACAGCCCCTCCTGACGACGATCGAGCGGTTCGCGCGTGCGGTGCGCGAGGATACGGTAGTACGCGATGATCGGGAACCAGACGAACAGTCCCGCGATCAGGCACCAGCGGAACGTGTCGTCCGCGTTCACGTTTCGGATCGCCGCGTTGCTACTTGAGCGCCGCCCAGTTGATGCAGCCGGGTCCGGAGTCCTCCCCCATCGGGAAGCGGTTCTGGACCTCGAGCGTCTTCAGGTCCACGACCACCACGCTGTGATCGTCCCGCAAACCGAGATACGCGCGCGACCCGTCCGGCATCACGAAGACGCCGCCGTCGCCGGTATCGCGATTGGCGACCTTCAGCCGCTTGATCTCCTTGCGCGAAGCCGCGTCGAGCACGATCAGCGTGCCGGTGCCGCCGTCGAGAATGATCACCTTGCTGCCGTCCGGCGTGAACTTCAGCCGGTTCGCGTCGGTAAGCCTCAGGCCGAACGACTGGATCACCCTTCGGCTGGCGGTGTCGATGATCGAGACGGCACCGTCACCACGTGTCGCGGTCCACAGCTCGCGGCCGTCGGGCGAGAGATCGAGGCCTTCCGGCGTCAGCCCGGGCAGCGGGATCGCGGTCGTCTTGAAGCGCGGCGGTCCGCCCGCCAGGTTGTCGATGACCGAGATGCTGTTCGACCCGCGGTTCGGCACCCACAACGTCTGCTTGTCCTTCGCGAGCACGAGCAGGTGCGTCCCGTCCTGGCCGATGCCCAGCATCCATTCGACCTTGTTCGCCGCCGGGTCGTAGCGGCCGATCGCCTTGTAGCCCTCGGCGGTGAAGTACAGCTTGCCGTCCATGAACAGGACGTCGTGCGGAGCGCTCGCGGTGCCGGTGTCGATGCGCCGAATCTCCTTCATCGCGGCGACGTCGATCATCGAGATGCCCACGCCGGGGCTTGCCACGAACGCGGTCCGGCCGTCAGGGGTCACCGCCACCTCGTGCGGGTCGCGGCCGACCGGCACGCGCCCCAGCACCTTCCCGGTCGCCGGCTCGACGATGGCGAGCGCGCTGGCGTTGCGAAGCAGCACGAGCAGGCGCGCGGCCGGCGGGGTCTGCGCGGCGGCGGCGTTCGCCATGGCCATGAGCACCACGCACGACACGACGATCCCCTTCTTCATCTGCGACCTCCCGGGGGCGAATCATCGCACGGCTTCGCCGCGCGCGAACATCCCGCCGCCGATCTGGTATAAGCGTCGTGCACGCTTAACCGTGGAGGGGCTCATGCGCTCAACGATGCGGCTCGTCGTCGCCCCGGTCCTGGCGCTCCTGGCGCTGCTCGTCGCCCGGCCGCTGGTCGGGCAGATCACCAGCAACCCGATTCCGGCACCCATCGAGAAACGCGGCCTGGCGGTGGAAATCCGGGATCTCGTGCGGCTCCCGGACACGCGCGGCCTTCGTCCGCTCGAGCAGGACGTGTCGCCCTCCGGCTGGGCGCGTGTCAGCTTCGTCCGCGACCTGCCTGACGGCCGCCGGTTCGCGAACGATTCGCGCGGCTTCCTCTACCTGCTCGACGGCCGCAACCCGCCGCGCGTATACGCAGACGTCGGCGCGGCGTTTCCGCTGGCGATCTACAACCGGCTGGAGAGCGGGTTCATCGGCTTCGCGTTTCATCCGGATTTCGCGCGCAACGGCCTGTTCTACACGGTGCACGCCGAGCGCGGGCCGGACAACCCGAAGGCGCTGAATTTCATCCCGCCCGGCTTCGGGCCGGCGGACGTGACGTACCACAACATCATCACCGAGTGGCACGCCGCCAACCCGGCGGCGAACACGTTCCAGGGGACGCGCCGCGAGCTGCTGCGCGAGGCGCACGTCGTCATGAACCTCACGCACCCGATGGGCGCCGTCGAGTTCAACCCGACGGCGAAGCCGGGGGACGCGGACTACGGCCTGCTCTACACGAGCGGCAGCGATCACGGGTTCAGCAACGGCGGCGGGCCGAAGGCGAACAACCCGACGCAGACGCAGCGGCTCGACTCGATCATGACGGCCATCCTGCGAATCGACCCGCGGAGCCCGTCGGTCTCGCGCGGGATGAAGGGGCTCGGTGACTACACGATCCCGCCGTCGAACAAGTTCGCGGCGGATGGCGACGCGAAGACGCTCGGCGAGATCTATGCGTACGGCTTCCGCAACGCCCACCGCATCTCGTGGGACATGACCGACGGCACGATGTACGCCTCCGACATCGGGATGAACCAGATCGAAGAGATCAACATCGTCCGCAACGGCGAGAACTACGGGTGGATGAAGCGCGAGGGGTATTTCGAGAACGGCAGGGGGACGCGGCCCGACGGCACGCTGAACCAGCTGTATCCGCTGCCGGCAGACATCCTCGATGGCCGCCGCAAGGACGGCTTCACCTATCCCGTGGCGGTGTACGACCACGACGAGGGCGCGTCCGTCACCGACGGCTTCACCTACCACGGCCGCATCCCGCAGCTGCGCGGCAAGTTCGTGTTCGGCGACATCCAGCGCGGACGCCTGTTCGCTGCCGACGTCGCGGCGCTCAAGAAAGCCGATGACGGGATCCCGCAGACGGTGGCGCCGTTCGAAGAGATCCAGCTGTACACGCGCGACGCCAGCGGCACGCGCACCAACGTGACGCTGCAGGAGCTCATCGACAAGACGATGGCCCAGAAGATCACGCGCGCGGATCTGCACATCGGGCGCAGCCGCGACGGCGAGCTGTTCATCACGTCGCGGCAGGACGGATGGATCCGGATGCTCGTCGCCGACGAGGGCGCCCCGCGCACCGCGTCCTCCGGCTTGCCCCGAGCGAACGGAGCGAATCCAGGGGGCCGCTGACGACCGTGCCGGTCCGTCGAGCGTGCCTCGCGGTGGCGCTGGGAGTCGCGCTCTTCGCGCCGGCGCCCCGCGCGCAACCGCAAACCGGCGGCATCGTCTTCGTCGGCAGCAGCATCTTCCATCGGTGGACGCAGCTGTCCGCGCAGATGGCGCCGCTGCCGATCATCAACCTCGCGATCGACGGGACCGTGACCGCGGACATGCTGCGCATGCTCGATTCGCGCGTCATCCCGCTGCGCCCGAAGGTCATCGCGTACTACTGCGGCAGCAACGACGTGGACACAGGCGAGCCTGCGGCCGCGATCGTCGGCCGGATCGTCCAGTTCGTCGATCGGGTGGGACAGGCGCTGCCGGACACCCGCGTGATTTTCGTGTCGGTCAATCGCGCGCCCGAGAAACAGGACCGCTGGGACGTGGTGGATGCGGTGAACCGTCAGGTGCAGGCGTACGCCGCATCACACCCGCGCGTGGAGTACGTGGAGGTCAACCCGGTCCTGTTCAACGCCGACGGATCGTCGCGCCTCGATCTCTTCATGGGCGACCAGTTGCACCTGCGCCCGCGCGCGTACGAGGAGTTCGCGAAGATTCTCAAGCCGGTGCTGACCAGGGCGCTCAATCCGTAGGACGGATGTGGAAGGCACGTGGCGCGAACCCTGTCGGGTTCGCGAGGCGAGCCTGGCAAGGCTCGCCCCACAATCACAGCTTCGGCAGCGCGAACAGCAGTCCGCCGAAGAAGGCGTAGGCCGCCACCAGCGTGACGATGACGTTGAAGGCCTGGGCGCCGAGAAACGCCGCCGCCGGCCGGCCCCCACCCGTGCTCACCACGCTCCGCAATGACGTCTCGAGGCCGATCGACACGAACGCGATGGCGAAGAGCACGGTGCGGACGTCGTTGACCAGCACGCGCGTCGCGGAGACGGTGGCGTCGCTCAGCACGAACGAAAAGAGGAGCGACGTCAGCAGGAAGCCGAAGACGAACTTCGGAAAGCGCTCCCAGATCACCCCGACGCTCGCGCCGTGCTTGCCGCCCTCGTGCCGCATCGCCCACCAGATGGTCAGGAAGAACGCGGCGAACCCGATGAGGGCGTTCTGCGAGAGCTTCACCACGACGGCCGCGTTGCGGCCCGCGTTGCCGAGCAGCTCGCCGGCGGCGACCACCGCCGCGCTCGTATCGAGTGTGCCGCCGAGCCACGCGCCGGCGACTACCGGCGTCATGCCGAGCGCCTTGGCCACGAGCGGCATCAGCACCATCATGGGCATCGCGACGAGGAGGACCAGCGACGTCACGTAGGACAGCTTCTTCTTGTCGCCCTGGATGGCGCCGCACGTGGCAATCGCGGCGGACACACCGCAGATCGACACGGCGCTCGCGAGCATCGTCGCCATCTCGTCGTCCACGCGCAGGCGCCTGGCGAGCCAGAACGCGAACGCCCACACGCTCAACACGACGATGAGCGCCTGCGCGATCCCGAGCATCCCGGCGCCGACGATCTCGTCGAACAGGATCTGGGCGCCGAGCACCACCAATCCGGTCTTGATGTAGTACTCCGTGCGCAAGCCCTCACGGAGCCAGGCCGGCACGCCCACCGTGTGGTTGACGACGAGGCCGATGGCGAGCGCGAAGATGACGTATTCGAGCCCCCATCCCGCGGCGGCGACGTGTCCCGCCATCGCCTGCGCGAGCCACCCCAGGCCGTAGAGCACGAGTGCGCCCGGGATGAACGTCAGCATGTTCGCGCGCAGCACGGCGGCGCCGGCAATGACGGGTCCGAGCACGAGCAGCACCGTCTGCACCGTTCGCGCGACGTTGTCCGCGCTCACCAGTCCGCCGACAGGCGCCTGCGGAGTGCCCCATGCGAAGCGTGGAGTCGCCGGCCGTACGCCGATCAACATCAGCGCGATGAGCGCGGCGCCGACGAGGACGGCGAGCCAGTCCTCGGTGACGAGCGGCGTGCGCTCGCGCGCCGGCGCGACGTCGTCTCGAACCGGCGTGCCGGCAACGCTGAGTGGCGGGTTGGTGGTCGCTGTCTGCGTCATCGTCTGATGTCCTCGCTGAAGCGCCATAGTCTACACCGCAGCCGATGTGCATTGGAGCCGGCTACGCGCGGATGGCGTGCGCAGCGTCGTCGCGCTGCGCGCTAACGGCGGGGCGCGCTCACGGCTTGTACGGCTTCTGCGCCTCGGTGAGAATCTGGCCGAACACGGGGATCTGGTCGGCGGGCGGCGCGTGGCTCGTGAACGTCTTGACGTAGGCGTACAGGTCCTTCGCCT